>JASLCA010000100.1 GCA_030146225.1 Sphingobacterium sp.
GGATACGCACAAAGATGGTATTCTCTCTACGTTGCCATTGCCAGATTTGCTCATTGATCATCTCTCCTGCATACTGCGCACGAAACTCCTTTAAGCCCACTGGCGTTTGGGTAAAACGTGTCACAACGAGCATATCTCGATTAAACAAGCTATCAGGAATTTCCATATAGTACTTGTCATCTACCTTATAGCTATTGAATAAGCCTTCAGTCTTAATTGCATCCTTCCCAATTAGGTCTGAAAAGGATTTTATCTTGTCCTTCTTTGACTTCTCTGGCTCTTTTTTGTCGGTCTCTGTCTTAGTAGGAAGATTAACCAGACTTCCCCATTTATTGCCTTGTGCGGACAAAACAGTCGCCTGTAAGCTCATCATCGCCAATGCGACGGCTAGTTTATTTTTGTATTTCATCTGTAGATATATGCTTAATTATATTACCAACCTGGATTTTGTGGGTTCAGATTTGTATTTACCCCTAACTCTACCAAAGGAATTGGAAGCCAATAGTTCTTCGCTGTAAATGCACGCGCACCAGCATCCTTAAGCTTATAGCTAAAGGTTCCATTGGCAGCCTTCGTAATGGTTACCCCCTTGACTGACTTGTTTAATAGCTCGCTTGCCAACTCCCAGCGTTTTAAGTCCTGATACCGGATATTATCCTCAAAAGCCAGTTCAATACGGCGCTCTTGACGAATGCGTGCCCGCAGCTGATCTTGATTAAGACCACTAGCAATTGCAGGCATGCCTGCCCGTTTCCGAATGAGGTTAAGTGCATCATATATAGCTATACTAGGCCCAGCCGCTTCATTCTTTGCTTCAGCAAAGTTTAGGAGGATTTCTGCATAGCGCATAATCACCCAGTTGCTGCTACTTCCGACATTCTTGTCCTTGTTAAAGTCAAACTTCTCATCCATAAACTTACGGGTGTAATAGCCCGTAGGGGTTGGATTTGTACGAGGAAGATCCTTGCCACCTGTAAAGGTCTCTACAGGACGCCCCTTAAATTCTAAGCCATTATACAAGATCGACATCGCAAAGCGTGGATCCCGATTTTTATATGGATTAGCTGGATCATAGCCAGATCCAGGTGCATCTATAGCAAGCCCATTGGCCATTTCATAGGCATCTACAATATCTTGTGTAGGACAATTAATCCCTTTCCCACCATAACCTGCTGGGGTATTGTTTTGATCATTGGCATGCATCTTCTCCCCTTTAATACCATTGTAACGCACCTCTAGAATAACCTCCGGCTTGTCCATAATATTCTTTGTTAAGAAGACATCTGCATAGTCCTTTTTCAACTCAAAGGCATTGGTTTTCATGACCGCCTCTGCTGCTTCAGCTGCAAGCTTCCAGCTCTCCAGGTTATTACTTGGATTTACCAATGGACTTGCGGCCCATAGTAAGACCCGACTTCGGAGGGCTAATGCCGTCTGCTTGCTCACTCGTCCCCATTCATCCTTGTTATAGGTATCTGGCAGCTCCGAAGCAGCTAATAGCAATTCACTAGCGACAAACTTCAAGCCCTCAGCATGACTTACTTTCTCTGGCTTGTCTTCTGCCTCTTCAATAGACTGATGCTTTAAGAGCAAGAGTGCATCCTTAAAGTTGGAAAACAGGTTGAAGTATACATAGGCCCGCATAAAGCGTGCTTGTCCCAATAATAGCTTGCGATCCGCCTCTTCTAAGACTGGGGTTACGCTTGCCCGATTAATAAAAACATTTAACTTACGAATCTGCGCATAGCTATCCTTCCATAAGTTGCGCTCTGGAAAGGTGGAGCTTAAGAAGTCGCCCGTCAAATAACTAATAACCTTGCGCTCTTCAGTCCCCACAAGCTGCATGTCATCTGTAATGGCAGCCGGCAAATAGGTATCAAAGCCGGTCTTTAAAAAGGTGTAAAACTCATTTACAGAAAGCTTTATTAAGGCAGGATCTTGCCACACAATCTCCTCCGAAACTAGGTTTAGCGGTTTTCTATCTAGAAAGTCCTTTTGGCAAGAACTTACGGTAAGTGCTATCGCCAAAGCACTTATGGGAAAAATATATTTTTTGAACATTATGGATTTCATTGTGATTAAAGATTAAATACCGACACGTAAGCCCAACGTATATATACGCTGAGGTGGATACAAGTTAGCTGAAGCTCCGGTGGACTCTGGATCATAGCGTTTGCTCGCACTTAGGGTAAATAAGTTTTGACCTTGGAAGTTGATGCCAAGCGACTTAACCCCTGCCCGCTTAAGCATTTCTTTAGGAAACTCATAAGCCACTTGTGCGGTACGCAACTTTAAATAATTTCCATTCTTTACATAAAATGTTGAAGGCAACTTATTGTTCTCATGATTGGACAACAAGCGTGGGTATGAAGCGCCTGGATTGTCTGGCGTCCAACGATCTAGGTGTAAGTCATAGAAGTTAGCCAGATCATCTGCTGGTCGGTAGTTGATAAATACATCAGTCGATGCTTGAAAGAAAGCATCCACCGAAATACCTTTCCAGTTGGCATTTAAGTTTAAGCCATATACGGTTGGGGGATTAATGTAGATTGCTTCAAAAGCTCTATCTGGACTTCCACTATACAATTCTACAAGCCCATCCCCGTTCATGTCTACATAGCGAATATCTCCTGCCTTAGGAGTAATTGGCGTTCCATTTGGACTGGTCAAATACTTAACGGCATTGTCTGCTTCTTCCTGATTCCGAAAGATGCCATCTGCCTTTAAGATCCTAGACATACCAATGGTAGACCCTTCTTGACGTAGCCCAGGTAAGACTGCATCATTCTCCCCATAGTCCACTACTGTACTTTTGGTGTAAGTCATATTTAAGCGTGCATTTACACGTACATTGCCATAGGTATTGCGGTGCGAAAGCGATGCCTCATAGCCATAATAGCGCTCTTTAGCAAAGTTTTGCAGGGCTGGATTAATACCAAAGCTTAAGGGTACATCATAGCTGCGGGAGCGTAGAATATCAAACTTGTTCTTGTTGTAATAATCTACTTCAAAGCCCAATTTGCCATTCCACAAAGTCGCATCAATACCGATATCAAAGGCATCTACCTTCTCCCAAGTAATATTTGTATTAGGAACCGTAAGGTTAGAGATTCTAGCCATAGGGCTCATATTGTTGGAGGTTCCAAAGACATAGCCTGTAGGCACTACCGCATAATTATAGAAGTAGGTATAGAGGTTGCCCCCATCATTGCCCAAGCGCCCAAAGGAACTTCTGATTTTCAAGTTGTCCACAAAGCTTACATGCTCCTTAAAGAAGTCCTCTTCCGAGATATTCCAGGCAGCTGATACCGCTGGGAAAAACGCATCTCGCTTTCCTTTCGGATAATAAGGCGAACTGTCATAACGGAAGCTTCCTTCTACAATATACTTTTGATCATAATTGTACTGCAAGCGTCCCACTATACTTCTTCGCGCACTTTCATTGGCTGAGCCTAAGTTTTTTTGGGTTTTCACATCCCCCAGAAACAACTGATCCAAGCTCGCAACTGGGAAGTTACTACGCTCCGCAGAGAAGTTGTCGCTTTTAAACTCATTTTGCTCATAGAGTACCATGGCATCCACCGCATGCTTAGCAAACTGCTGCTTGTAATTCATCTTGAATTGCAAGTTCAGGTTGTTATTCTGATTGTAAGCCTGACTCATGCTTGGCTTTTCTGTGCCATTCTGCAAGGTATACTCCTCCTTTGTCTCCGCCAATGAATACTGTGGATAAGGAATATTAAAGGCCTTCTGAAAGGAGCTATTTTTGTCAATCGTCACCTGAGCGCCAGCCGACAAGCCATCAATAAATGGAATTTTTTGGGTTAAGCCAAAGCTTCCTGTAAAGATATTTCGCGTATTACGGCTATAGCCACTCTCCTCCATAACATCGGTCATGGGATTGCCTGAGTAGCCCGAGTAGGCATACAGGCCATTGCTATAACGCGCAGGCATAACAGAGCCCAAGGAAGCCAAGCGACCAAAAATATCCTCTGAATGCGTAGCTGGGTTGCGCGCATTTTCGTTAATATAATTTAAGGATACCGAAAGGTTGGTCAGTGGCGTGACATCATAATCTGTATTACTCACAATGCCGTAGCGCTTCATGCCGGCAGTCTTCATAAGCCCATTTTGATCGGCAAAAGAACCCGAAACAAAGTACCGCGCATTCTTAGCGCCGCCACTAATATTCACATTATGCTTCTGTAACATAGCCGTCTTATCCAAAACCTCATTATACCAATTGGTATTGGGGTAGCGGTCTGGATCCGAACCATCTAAGAATTTCTGTAATTCATCATTGGTATATTTCTTTCTTGGTGAAGAACCGCGATCTGCAATATCATTGTCATACATCTCGTTGTTCAACAAGCCATAATTGTAGGAGTCCAAATACTTCGGAAGTCTTGTACTTTGCTGAAGACCAACTTGTCCCGAATAGTTTATATCCAGACGATCCCGAATACCTTTTTTCGTGGTAATGAGAATTACGCCATTCGCACCGCGAGTACCATATACAGCTGCCGCAGCATCCTTAAGTACAGTCACACTCTCAATGGCGTTGGGGTCCAACTTGTCCATCTCCATCCCAATTAAGCCTTGTCCTTCACGAGCCACCCCGTCAATTACAACCAGTGCCTCACCCATACCACGAATCTTAAGAACAGCGCGATCCCGATCAGGAGCACCAGAGGTCATCGTAGAGGTTAGTCCAGGCGCGCGGCCCATCAAGGTATTGGAGATATTTATAGCAGGTGACTTCGCTAAATCATCCCCTTTAATGGTACTAATAGCGCCTGTAATTACTTTTCTTTGTTGCGAGCCATAGCCCACCACCACGAGGTTGTTCAACTCGCTGACCGCTACAGATAGGGTGATAGCAATAGGCTTATTCAGCTCTTTAACCGTATAATAGGCTTTTTGATAGCCTAAAAAGCTACATTCAATCTGATCATTAGTCAAGGCCAGCAGCGTAAACTTACCCTCGGCATCGCTGCTAACGACTACTCCCGTCCTACTGTTTCGGATGGTTGCCCCCGGGATAGCCATGCCCTTTTCATTGCGCAGCTGCCCATGCACCCTGCTTTCTTGTTCTTGTTTAACTGCCGTAACAGCAGCTCCAATCTTTTCTTTTCGTAAGACAATACTCTTGTCCTTAATCACATAGCTAATGCCTGTACCCGCTAAGGCAACATCCAGTGCTTTAGGAATGGACAGGCCCTCTATACGTATGTTTTTAGCGGCCAAAGGTTGCAATAGCTGATCATCATACAAAAAGTTATAGCCGGTCTGCTTTTGAATTTCATTAATCAGACTTTCCATCCGCAATTGGTTCCCACGGATGTTAACGGTTTGTGCCTCTCCTTGAAAAGAGACAAGCGCAAAAGCGACGCTAATGGGAAGTATCTTACTCTTCACCGTCCAGAATGCGCTAGAGAGATTGTTACTAAATCTCCCACTTTTTTCCTTGCAATTCATCTTAGTAGTTAAGTTATAGGTTGTGTTATGGGTTTTGTTTGTTCATATAAATGGTCTTCCTAGGGCATAGTCCATTTGCTTGCTAGCAGGCCTATGGACGCCTTGGCGAAAGTCCAATTCCTTTATTTTAAATAGACCTTGTTGCCTTTGATGTAATAATCCAAGGATTCCGTAATCGTAAATAGCTCCATGGTTTCAGATAGTTTGGCAAAGCGAGTTAAGGAACCAGAGTAGGTCTTGCGAATTAAACGTTCTGCACCTGGCTGGATAATAAACTCTACATCATACCAGCGTTCCAGCTTCCGCAGAATGCTGGTAAGGGGTTCCTTTACAAATACAAAGCGATTGTCCTTCCAAGCACTTACAGCAGCCACATCCACCTCAGCTCGGCTTAAACTCCCCGCATATGCCTTGCTCTGCATGCCTGGACTAAGCCGAATATGCTTTGCGGCAGCCCGTACATCCACCATTCCAGACATCAGGCTGGTAACGGTGCTTTCATTGGGATAGGCCGAAAGGTTAAAGCTTGTTCCGAGCACTTGGACCTCATGTGCTGAACTTTTGACAACAAAGGGTTGCTTCTTATTCTCGCGCACCTCAAAGTATGCCTCGCCCTCTAGGTATACAGTTCTGTTTTCTGCGGTAAACTTTATCGGGAATCTCAAGGATGAAGCGGCATTTAACCAGACTAGGGTACCATCCGCTAATTGCAATTTATACTGCCCCTTCTTCGGGACCTCAATCGTACGCCATAAATCGGCCGCATCGGGCGCAAGGGAAAGCTTATTTCCAAGTCCATCCTCTAAGCCTTCATTATTTACAATTAGCTCTCCTTGCTCATCAAGCTGAATAGCCGCTGCATCGCCCATACGCAAGATGGCTCTATTCCCTCCTGGCTCAACATCTTCTCGAACAACATAAGCCTGCTCCTGCCGCTTTAGGCTGTCAGCATCCCGCTGTTGCCAATGCATATACGCATAGCTCAGCATGCCTACAACTAAGACTGCAGCTACCGCTTTCCAATACGGCATCAAGCCATCAAACCAAGAGACAGATCGCGCAAGCGGGGCTGGCTTAGGCTCTTTCAGCTTAGTCTGCAGTTTAAATCGCTCAAATGCAGGCTGCCAAGCAGTGGCTTCAGCCCCTGGCTCAACCTGCCTAAAGCTTTCCTCCATTAAAGATTGTATAAGCAGATCATAACGAGGATCCTGTACAATTTCCATCCACTCGAGCAATTCCTCGGCTTGCAGCTTATCCTGCAAGTATTTATAGTATAATAGCGCTATGCGTTCTTCGTTCTTCATTTTTAGACATAAGGGTCCTTAGCAGTAAAGACGAATTCTACCTGCCAAAGAGTACTTTTATTTTACAATTTATTTGAGCTAACACATAAGCAACTAACCTACAGCCTTATAAGCTGTAAGGAAAACAAAAAAAGGGCTTTGAAATTATGGACATTTAAGGAAAGATATTGCTTAAGATAGCTCCTGCCCTAGCTGATTAATTAACCATGCCGCTAAGATGACATACTTCACCTGGCTATGCTTACGCATATGCAAACGAAGGGCTTGCAAGGCCCGTACTACATAAGCTTTGGAAGAATGTACGGAGATGCCCAATTGTTGTGCGATCTCTGCATGAGATAACTGTTGGTATCGGCTTAAGATAAAGACTTCCCGAATGGTACTCGGAAGTGCATTTATGCCTTCCTCCAGGAAAGTTTCTAGGTCCTTATAAACCAGGCGCTGTTCAGGACCAAGGGAATCATCTTTCAGAAACCCAATTAAGTTTTCGAGGTTCTCCGTCACTAAGACCCGCTTTTTTAGAAAATCAAGACTAGCATTTCGCGCAATGCGATAGAGGTAGGCGTCTAGATTATTAACCTCATGGAGTTCGGACCTACGATCCCAGAGTTTAATAAAGATCTCTTGCGTTAAGTCCTCGGCCTGTACGGCCGACTTTACAAGCATCTTAACGAGCGTATAAATCTTAGGCCAATAAGTGGAAAACAAGCGTTCATAAGCCTCATTCGAGCCTTCAGAAAGCCTTATCAACCAATCCTCATCCTTATTTAACTCAGACATCTACACCTAATAATAACAACAACAGATTCGTTCACAACCTATCCTAAACTTATAAAATATTTCGCTGCAAATTTAGGCAATTATATGTAAATGAAGGCATAGGAAGTCCTACAGATCTAGCAATTGCGCGCGTTTAGGGTCAGTTATTTGCAATTTTGTCGTTACCAAAGGCATAGCCAATATAGTCTACCTACAGCATAAGCCCATAGGCATGCCATCCCAACGCTGAAAAGCAAGGCTTGAGCAGTGGATTAGATTGGGAGCGTTTGACCTAGCGTAGCCGAGTTGCTGGCATATATTTTAGCTTCCCCCAAGAATGATTTAGCCGATTCCTCAGGACGCTGCAAAAGCTAAACAATTGATAATAAGGACAACTTGCTATAAATCCTCCAAAAAGGCTGTTAAGACCAACAATTAGCCCTAAGTTTTCCCAGCTGAGGCCTCCAAATTGAGGGAATTAAAAGGTACTTTTGCGCCTATGGAAGTTGAAGAATTGAGACGTGTATTAATGGGTAAAGAATATCCGGATGAGGTACGTATAGGTCCCCATCAAATCGTAACAGATGTAAAGAAGTTTTTGGGGAGTTCCTTTCGTGCTATTGAAACCTGGACCAGACCTATTGACAAATGTCCAGCCTACCTCAGGCTGTTAAGCTTTTATGAAGCCACCAAGACCTTATAGAAAACTACAGGTATTACAGTATAAAAAGGGCGCCAATCAACAGTTGATTGGCGCCCTTTTCTAGGATTGCATAGGCGCCCAAAGACGCTTTCGCTTATTTCTTCTGGAGGGTATTCTTATAAATCTGACCGTCCTTTATAATTAATAGAAAGTTTTTATCAGGATTAGCAATTAAGGATAGGTCTGCTAATGGATTGCCATCGACCAATAAAAGGTCTGCCATAGCCCCCTCTTCTACCAGACCTAGCTTTCCAGGATAAGGGCTTCTTAAGC
>JASLCA010000119.1 GCA_030146225.1 Sphingobacterium sp.
CGCGGATATTAGCCCAGTACGTCTAAATTCCAATGGTATATCAGCTTTTATCTCCATTATGCGTGGCTGTGACAATATGTGTTCGTTCTGCGTTGTACCTTTTACACGTGGACGTGAGCGGAGTCGGGATAGTCAGTCCATCGTACAAGAAGCACAGAGTTTGTTTGATGCGGGCTACAAAGAAGTCACCTTATTGGGACAGAATGTAGACTCTTATAAATATACAGCAGCAGTTGCCGAAGGTGAAACAGCTGTACCAACAATTAACTTCGCGCAGCTATTAGCTATGGTCGCGGATGTTAGTCCAGCGTTGCGGGTGCGTTTTTCCACCTCGCATCCTAAAGATATTACAGATGAGGTCTTGCATACCATGTCTCGCTATGAAAATATCTGTAAGTATATTCACTTGCCTGTACAGTCGGGGAACTCCCGCGTATTGGATCTGATGAACCGTACCTACGATAGAGAATGGTATATGGAGCGTGTGGATGCTATCCGTCGTATTATCCCTACTTGTGGGATCTCTACGGACGTAATTACGGGCTTCTGTACGGAGACTGAAGAGGAGCATCAAGAAACCCTTTCTATGATGGACTTTGTAAAGTATGATTTCGCTTATATGTTTGCCTATTCAGAAAGACCAGGTACCTTGGCTGCCAAACGCTATGCGGATGATATTCCAGAAGAGGTTAAGAAGCGTCGTCTGACTGAGGTCGTGAATAAGCAGCAAGAACATAGCTTGTACCGTGCGCAAAACTTTGTAGGCAAAGTACATAAGGTATTGATTGAAGGCTTTTCTAAGCGTTCGGATCAGGATTACTGTGGTCGTAATGATCAAAATACAATGATGGTATTTCCTGTAGATGAGCGTTACAAGCCAGGTGATTATGCCTATGTATTGGCTGAGCGCTGTACTTCAGCGACCTTGATGGGTAAGATTGTAAACGAAGGCTAATATTTTAAAAGAAAGGAACCATCGTGGATATTCAAGATATTAAGAATCGATTTGGCATTATTGGAAGTTCTCCACTGCTAAACCGTGCTATAGATGTTGCCAAACAAGTTGCTCCTACGGATATCTCAGTTCTTATTCAAGGGGAAAGCGGCGCTGGTAAGGAGGTGTTTTCACACATAATACATCAATTGAGTGCACGTAAGCACGGGCCCTTTATTGCGGTCAACTGTGGAGCTATTCCAGAAGGTACGATTGACTCTGAGCTTTTTGGTCATGAGAAAGGTTCGTTTACTGGTGCGCATGAAGCACGTAAGGGTTACTTTGAAGTCGTGGATGGCGGTACCATCTTTTTGGATGAGGTAGGTGAGCTCCCTCTGGGGACGCAAGCACGCCTGTTGCGGGTCTTGGAGACTGGAGAATACATTCGTGTGGGCTCTTCCAAGGTGCAGAAAACCAATGTACGGGTAGTTGCCGCGACCAATGTGGATGTTTTTGAGGCTGTTAAGAAGGGCAAGTTTAGAGAAGACTTGTACTACCGACTAAATACAGTTCCTTTACGCGTGCCTTCTTTGCGCGAGCGTAAGGAAGATATTAACTTGCTCTTTCGGAAGTTTATTGTAGACTTCTCAGACAAGTATCGCAGTCCGGGTGTACAGCTTACGCCGGATGCCCAAGAATTGTTGATGAACTACCGCTGGCCAGGGAATGTGCGCCAGTTGAAAAATATTGCCGAGCAGATCTCTGTCTTGGAGAAGGAACGTGTGGTGGATGCCCTGATCTTAGCTAAATACTTGCCTGTGGAGCAGCAGATGTCTTCATTGCCAGTCTTTGTTAAGGATGGGGGTAAGGAGGATTTCTCGGAGCGAGATTTGTTGTACAAGGTTTTGTTCGACATGAAGAAGGATATGGTGGACTTGAAGAAGCTGGTTGTAGAACTTGTTCAAAGTGGTGTAAATGCGGGTACTTTTGAACAGAATTCGCCTTATATCAATCAACTTTATGATGAGGTTAGTCCGGCTCCTGCTTATTTGCGGGAGGAGCTAGCCAAGCATCAGCCTACCTTGACCATACATAATCCCAATCAGGGGAATAAGGCAAATAGTGAGTATATGCCTTATGAGACGCAAGATGCCGAGGAGGTGGAAGAGTCTTTGTCCTTGCTGGATAAAGAGTCGGATCTTATAAAAAAGGCACTTAAAAAGCACAAAGGGAAGCGGAAGGCCGCAGCCAAAGAGCTGGGGATCTCCGAAAGAACTTTGTATAGAAAAATTAAAGACTTAAATTTAGACTAGTAAACTCATTATGATGCAAAAATATTTCGCCAAGCTTACTGGTATTGTAGTTCTGCTCTGTCTATCTTTTAGCAGCTGTGGGGTGAAATATGGTTTTACAGGAGGTTCTATACCTGGGGATATGAAAACTGTGAATGTCCAGTTTTTTGAGAATATAGCACCAATGGTTTACCAGACATTGAGTCAGGATTTTACGGAAGGCCTGAAAGAGCGTATTCGTAGTCAATCGCGCTTGAGTCAGGTCAACGGGGATGCGGATGCGATGTTTGAAGGCTTTATTACAGGCTATGATATTGCGCCTGTAGCCATCGAGGCAAATACGGATCGAGCAGCTATGAATAGGTTGACAATTACCGTAAAGGTTAAGTATACGAATCGTCTGGATGAAACGGGTGAAAGTAACTTTGAAGAGTCTTTCACGCAGCATAGGGAGTTTCTACCGCCTATCCAAGGCAAGGAGCAGCCTACTATTGCTGAGATCATTAAATTATTAACTGAAGATGTCTATAACAGGGCTTTTGCAAATTGGTAAGCGATTATATGGAGAATTATAACCTATCCTTAGCACAAGCATACCGCCAGGCATTGGTCAATCCGCAGGCGCTATCTGCCGAGGATTTTGATCAATTATTGGCTAAGTACCCTTATTCACAACCCTTGCATTTTGCTTTTGAGCGGAGACGCTTTTTTAGGGGTGAATTGAACGTCTTAACAGGTAAGTCTATATTGATGGCCCGCAACCCTAGTTGGTTGTATGACTACGTGCAGTTGGCTGCCGAAGAGGTTCCTTCTATAGAGGTTGTGGACAATGACTATGTTCCTTTTGAAGAGTTTGACAATGAAGTAGACAGTCTTGAGCTGGAGAATAGCGCACAGGAACAACAGGAGCAAGCTCCTATTTCAGAAATAGCTGAGGAGGAGGAAACTGTTCTTGCAGAATTAACGCTAAATACCGAAGTATTGGATAATGACGAGCCTCTTGTTGAAAGCGACTTGTCAGCTGCTGAGGAATCGGCTGTCTTAGCTGATGAAACGCAATTGGTAGAGGAAGCCGAACAAACTGCCTTAGACACGCTAGTACAAGAGGGAATCGGTGGCGGTGATTACTTTGCGCTACATGCTAAAGCTGAGCGCTTGGCAGCCGAGAAGGCTCATCAAGCCGCTGAGGCACAGGAGGCCTTGGCAGCTGAGGAGTTACCTCCGCTTGTGGATGCTAAGCGGGAAGCCGACAATATAAGTCTGTACAACGATGATATGATGCCGTATAGCTTTCGCTGGTGGTTGCACAAGACCCGTCAAGAGCATGCTGGAACGTATCAACCCTTTGCTTTTCAACAGCCTGTAACGGCTGCACAGCCTATGCAATTTGATCCGGTGAAGTTGGATAAGCATGTCTTGGATCAGCAGATCCGTCAGAATATTATTCATTTTCAGAATCCAGAGGATAAGTTGAGCGATGCAATTAAGCAACGTGAGGTAAAGGTCGTGGAAGAGAGTAAGACTGCTGCGGTTATTGAACGGTTTATTCGGGAAGAGCCTCAGATCCAACCACCTTCAGCAGATCATCTAAATAACGAGAATAAAGCTAGAAAAAGTTCAGAAGAGCAGTTTGATCTAGTAACAGAGACCCTGGCAAATATTTATGTCAGTCAGGCAATGCACGTTAAGGCGATTGAGGTTTACAAAAAATTAATTTTGAAAAATCCCGAAAAAAAATCGTACTTTGCCGACCGAATAAAGGAATTAGAAGAAAAATTATATTAACTAAATAAAGAAATGCATACGTTTTTAATTATCCTGATTGTATTAGTAAGTGTTTTATTAACATTAATCGTGTTGGTTCAGAATCCAAAAGGAGGAGGTTTATCATCAGGATTCGCTGGAAGTTCAAATTTGATGGGCGTTCAACGTACAGGCGACTTTTTAGAAAAAGGTACTTGGGGATTAGCTATTGCTTTAATGGTGTTTTGTATAGCGATCAATATTACGGGTCCTTCTGCAGGAACGGGTAATGCTGGTGGTCTTGGGAAACAAATTGAAGCTCCTGCGCAAGCATCTCCATTGAACTTGAATCCTGCTCCGCAAACAGCACCAGCTGCTACAGCTCCTGCGACTGCACCTGCAGATTCAGCAAAATAATTTTCATTCGTCTTACGAATGTATAAAGCCGTTCAGCTATTTTAAATAGCTGAACGGCTTTTTTGTGTTCCAGGCTTGCTGCCCGCTACTGATCCTTGGGGAAACACTTGTGATGGTTGGCGTATTTGCTGGAGACTTTTTACGAGAAAGTACCTCTTGGGAGGGCTGCTGACAAGTCGATAATAAGACTCTTGGCTTGTCACTCAGTGTCAAGACTACCTGCTTTAAAAAACAAAGGTGACAGGATGACATTAGCCTGCTGTCGAAGCTGGTTTTTTTGTCTGCTCTGCGTGCAAAAATGGCAAGAAAAGCAGGCTTTAGGCCTTTGGCATAATTGCTGATATAGACTACTTAAAGAAAGTTACGTAAGTACATAAAAAATAAAACTAAATAATTATGGCATTAAGTATTAAACCTATTGGTGACAGAGTTGTCGTTGAAGCAGCTCCTGCTGAGGAGAAAACAGCATCAGGTATTTACATTCCAGATACAGCAAAAGAAAAACCTTCTCAAGGTGTAGTTGTTGCTGTTGGAACAGGTAAGCCAGAAGAACCATTGACGGTTAAAGTTGGTGACAAAGTATTATATGGCAAATACGCTGGTACTGAAATCACTTTCGAAGGCAGTGAGTATTTGATTATGCGTGAATCTGACATTTACGCAGTTCTGTAGTTTAATAAATTATACAAAAATCTAAGCGACGTAGTAGCAAAGAGATTTCTATCTAGGTCGTTCTCAAATTATTTTAGAAAAAATGGCAAAACAAGTAAGATATAACGTCGAAGCACGTGACGCACTGAAAAAAGGTGTTGATATATTAGCAAATGCAGTAAAGGTAACTTTAGGTCCTAAAGGCCGTAACGTAATTATTGAGAAAAAATTTGGTTCTCCAATGATTACTAAAGATGGTGTTTCTGTAGCTAAAGAGATCGATTTGAAAGATGCTTTAGAGAATATGGGTGCACAAATGGTTAAGGAAGTTGCTTCTAAAACTGCTGATCAAGCGGGTGATGGTACAACGACTGCAACAGTATTGGCACAAGCGATTATCGCTCCAGGTTTAAAATCTGTTGCTGCTGGTGCTAACCCAATGGACCTTAAGCGTGGGATTGACAAAGCGGTTGCTGCTGTTGTAGCAAACTTGAAAACGCAATCTCAAGTTGTGGGTGAAGACAATAATAAAATCAAACAAGTAGCTACTATCTCTGCGAATAACGACGATGTTATCGGTTCTTTAATTGCGCAAGCAATGGAGAAAGTAGGTAATGACGGTGTTATTACGGTAGAAGAGGCTAAGGGTACAGAGACTGAAGTAAGAACAGTTGAAGGTATGCAGTTTGACCGTGGTTACTTGTCTCCATACTTTGTGACGAACTCAGATAAGATGGAAGCTGAATTAGAGAATCCATATATCTTGATTTACGACAAGAAGATCAGTAACATGAAAGAATTGTTGCCAATCTTGGAGAAACAAGTTCAAACAGGTAAGCCTTTGTTGATTATTGCAGAAGATTTAGATGGTGAGGCTTTAGCAACATTGGTTGTGAACAAGATTCGTGGTTCGCTGAAAGTTGCTGCTGTTAAAGCTCCAGGCTTCGGTGACCGTCGTAAAGCTATGTTGGAAGATATCGCTACCTTAACTGGTGGAACGGTAATTTCTGAAGAAAGAGGTTACAAATTAGAAAATGCTGAGTTATCCTACTTAGGCCAAGCTGAGAAAGTTGTTATCGACAAAGATAATACAACAATTATCAATGGTTCAGGTAATGGAGATGATATCAAAGCGCGCGTTTCGCAGATCCGTTCGCAGATTGAGACTACGACTTCAGATTACGATCGTGAGAAGTTGCAAGAGCGTTTAGCTAAATTGTCAGGTGGTGTTGCTGTTCTTTATGTTGGAGCTACTACTGAAGTAGAGATGAAAGAGAAGAAAGACCGTGTTGATGATGCTTTACATGCTACGCGTGCTGCAGTTGAAGAAGGTATCGTTGCTGGTGGTGGGGTTGCTTTCATCCGTGCTACAGCTGCTTTAGCAGGCTTAAAAGGTGAGAACGAAGATGAGACTATCGGTATCGATATTATCAGACGCGCAATCGAAGAGCCTCTTCGTCAGATCTGTAATAACGCAGGTGTTGAAGGTGCAGTTGTTGTTCAGAAGGTTAAAGAAGGTACGGCTGACTTTGGTTACAATGCGCGTACTGACCGTTACGAAAACTTAATCGGAGCAGGTGTTATCGATCCAACTAAGGTTTCACGTGTAGCTTTAGAAAACGCAGCTTCAATCGCTTCTATGTTGTTGACAACAGAATGTGTATTGGCTGATGAACCAGAAGAAAACCCAGTAGGCGCTGGTGCTCCTCCAATGGGTGGTGGCATGGGCGGAATGATGTAATCATTTCTTACCTAGATATTAAAACAGGAGGCTTTAAGCCTCCTGTTTTTTTTTACCCTATATTTTTATAAATGCTGTAGACGAGAACCACTAAAATAATCACGCGCATAGCCCATTTTCCAAACAACAGCTTTTGCCAGCGTTGAAGCTTAGCGCCCGGGTTTCGGACAAAGCCATAGGCATAGCCTAATGCCATATAGATAAGGAAGGGGATAATTAAGAGGTTTTCCTGAAAGGCCGCCTTGATATTGCCATTGAGCAACTGGTGTAATGCTCTTTGGGAGCCACAGCCTGCACAGTCTAAGCCCAAAAGCGACTTTGAGGGACATCTGGGGAACCAACCATAGTTGTCCGGATTATACTGTCGGTAAAGCAAGATTAGGCCAGCAAGTACGACTAGGATTAATACCGCTATGATTTTACGTCGCTTGGTGTTTTGCATATGCTTCGGTCTTAATATATAGCTTTCCGAAAGAGCCTTGGGATAACCCTAGTTTTCAGGCAGCTTGTCCAAGTAAATATACATAATTAAGCAGTATTCTTCCCTGTACAGTCAGGAAGCTGAGGGTTATTTCTTACTTTAGACTTATGGAATATAACGCCGTCTATGTAACTATTGCTGTTCTACTTGTAGGGCTACTCTTGATCGTATTTGTTTTTAAACGAGTAGGCAACAAGCCTATAGTCGCTAGTCAGCTGCTTGATGAAGCAGCGCTTCAGGAAATTTTAATGGAGCAGGTCTCCTTTTTCCAAAGTTTAGACGCACAAGCGCAGCAGCTTTTTGTAGAGCGGGTGCATTATTTTCTAGCAACGACGCGCATCTCAGCCGAAAAAGGCGCAGCCGTAACCGATGTGGACAAGGTCCTTGTGGCGGCAAGTGCTACTATTCCGCTTTTTCACTTTGACCGTTGGTCTTATGAAAACTTGGATGAGGTAATTATCTACCCTGGCACCTTTAATGAGAAATACGATGTAGCTGCTGAGGATAAGAATATCCTAGGCATGGTCGGAGACGGGGTGCTAAATCGAAAGATGATCTTGTCGCTCGCTTCCTTACGGGCCGGCTTTGCCAGTACAGCAAGCTCCAATACGGCTATTCATGAGTTTGTACACCTGATCGACAAGGCTGATGGGGATATTGATGGCATACCAAGCTACTTAATTCCAAAAGGGCTAGTTGAGCCCTGGGTACAGGAGATGCACAAGACCATTTCAATGATTCGTCATAATCAATCGGATATACGGGATTATGCAGCAACAAATCCCGCTGAATTTTTAGCGGTGCTGTCGGAATACTTCTTTCAAAAGCCCAAGCTCTTGCAGCAGGATCACCCGGCACTCTTTGCTATTCTGGATGAGATCTACAACAGAGACAATCCCAAAGAAAAAACGACAACTTGAAATTAATCAAGCTGCCGTTTTCAAAATATACGAACCATTTGTTAAGCAGTCGGATCTAAGCTACATCGATACAATTGTATGCAATTGGGTAGCTAGTTTTTTGAGATGTGTACGATCTCCAGCACTAACCTCTACGGTGAGCCACTCGCCTTTGTAGTTTACATCTCGGACAGTCTGCATCACTTTGGACCAGTCGATATCGCCCGCCAATAGATCCACATTAAAGCCCTTCCACAAGCCCTCATCATTCATCTTGGCTCTACTGAATTCTTTGGCATGTAGCTTAAAGATGCGCTTGTTAAGGGTCTCTATCCAATGTTCTGGCCATCCATAGCGCAGCACATTGCCGATATCAAAGTACCAGCCTATTAAGGGATGATCAATTTCATCGACAAACATCTTGGCTTCTAATGGACTTAGGATAAAATTGTTCCAGACATTCTCAAGGCCTATCTTCATCCCTGTCTTTTCTACAGCGGGGATAAGCTTGCGTACGGAGTCTAGGGCATTTTTATAGGCTGTCTCGTAGGAAACCTTCTCATTTACTACCCCTGGAACGACCAGTACAGTGTCTCCTCCAAGCTCTTTTACTTCTTGTAGGGACTGCGCAACGGAGTTAATGGTAAACTGTCGTACCGAGGCGTCAGGATCCGAAAGGGGTTTTGCCCAATGGTCCTTGTTGACTAAGCTGGGGATTTCAATGCCTGAAAGTTCCTTGGCCTTAAGAATTTCTTTAATTGTAAACTCTACAGGACTGTTAAACTCAATGCCATCAAATCCTAAATCCTTAACCAACTTACACTTATCAAGCAAGGAAAGTTCCTCCTTTATCATGCCATAACCAACTCCTATCTTTAGCTTCTGCATGCTAACTGCTGCGCTCGAAAATAGGCTTGTGGAGGCCTGCGTAATATTTGGAAGCATAGTCGTGCCTGCTAAGAATGCGGATGATCTTAAAAAATCTTTTCTATTCATCTTTCTATTTCATAAGGGTAATGCCTGGAATTGCAACCGGCAGATCGTACTTCATATTCCAAGAGACCTGCGCCGGGAATAATACCTCATTGGAAGCTAATGCCTCATCTAAAGTCACTGTCTTGCCAGTGTATCCTGCCATACGGCCAGCTAAAGCTACAAGATTAGATTTTACCATCCAATCCCCATCGTACATCGGCTTGTTGTTGCGGATGGAAGCAAAGAGCTCATCATGCTCCTTTTGGTACATGCTCCGGGAGTTGGAGTTCTTGTAGGCATTTTCATCCGTAAACTTGGTTTCATCTTCATACTTCCAATTGTTTTTGCCGGTGATCTCATGGACGCCTGTGCGGCAGTCTACCAGGCAGCGTCCTTCGTTCCCAATAAGTTCTACGGCGTAGGCTGGATCGGTGTCATTCTGCTGCCTACAGGAGAAGAAGCTCTTGGCTCCATTGTCATACTCATAGACTACCGCAAAGTGATCATAGACGTTCCCAAACTTTTTGTCGGTACGCTTCTGTCTACCACCTGTGCCGGTAACACGTAGGGGAAGCTTATCGCCCATTGCCCACTGCATCATGTCTAAGCTATGAATAGCTTGCTCAATAATATGATCCCCGGATAGCCAGCTGTAATACAGCCAGTTTCTCAGCTGGTACTCAAAGTCCGACCAATTGCTCTTTCTTTCTTTGTACCATAATTCGCCTGTATTGTAGGTGGACTCGGTGGTCAATATCTGACCAATCTGTCCATTGAGCACGCGGCCAAATGTTTCCCGCTTTGGGAGATGGTAGCGCCAGCAGAAGCCTGCTACAAGAGCAAGATTTTTTTCCTGTGCTTTTTTGGAAGCAGCAATAACCCGGCGTAAGCCAGGGGCATCTACGGCAAAGGGCTTTTCACAGAAGATATGCTTGCCACCTTGTACGGCAGCTTCTAGATGTGCAGGCCTAAAGGCAGGAGGGGCCGCCAATAAAACGACATCCACGCCCGAGTCAATTAGCTTTTGATAGGCATCTAAGCCTACAAATTGCTGTGCTTTGGCCACTTGCATCTTGCTGCCTAATTTTTCCTTTAGGGTATTGTATGCGTCAGTAAGTTGATCTTGGAATGCATCAGCCATGGCATATAGCACGACATTCGGATCGGCATTTATGGCTTCCATAGCGGCGGCAGTTCCTCGCCCGCCACAGCCAATTAGGCCTACTTTTAATGTATTTGTATTAAGGGACAATAGCGAGCTAGCGCCCATGGCATAATCGGTTGCTACGAGGCCTGCAATTGTGCTGAGTCCTGCTGTCTTTAAAAAATTTCTTCTTGAAAAGCTCATAGTGATATGTTCTACTTTTTAATCGTTAATTAATGCTTAATAAGCTGCTAATGGGCTTGATTAAGGGTTTTGATCCAGCTTGATATTTCTGTTAATTTCTGCTTGTGGGATATAGAAAACTACGCGATTATCCGTTGGCAAGACCGTCTGACTTGTATTGGTCGTTGGGGTATTGTTCAAGGAGTGTGTCCCTGGGTAATTTCTTTCCATCGGACGATTGTTGCGGTATAGATCATATGCTCTATGCCCTTCAAATGCCAATTCCAACCAACGCTCTTCAAGCACTACATCCATTACGCTCTTTCCAGCCTGTTGTAAGCTCTGTGCTGTATACAGGGCTGATCCACTCAGGTTAGCACGCTGACGTAATAGGTTAATATCTGCTAGGGCGGCCGCTTCATTGCCTTCTTTGGCTAATGCCTCTGCTCGAATCAAATACATCTCCGCTAAACGTAGATATACGGGGGAGCTCAGGTTGATTTGTCCTTCCTGTAGGGAGTATTTATTGACATAATACATCGGGGTCACCGGTGTCAGCTTTTGGTTGTACTGCAAGATGCCATCGGCAATATAAGGCGTCACAAAATTGTTCCGTAGGTCTTCGGGCTGTTGCTTCAAAAAGTCATAATATTTTTTTGAAGCATAGATCTCTGCCCAGCCACTTACGCCTTGTCCCAGAGGATTGCCTGATACATCTCCACTGAAATACATGGAGCCTATGGAAGACATCGCTCGGTCTTCAACCTTGGTATGCCGAATCCCAAATATGGTCTCCTTATTGTTGTCTGGCAGGGCTCTGAAATAGCCTGCAAACTCATTGCCTTGTAAGAGGCTGTAGCGATTGGATTCGATAACAAGGTTTGCATATTTCAGGGCATTGACATTGTCCTCTTTGTACAGGTATACACGTGCCAACAGTGCGTAGGCGACCTCTTTGGAAGCAAATGCATTCATCTTTTCTACACTCATCAGCTCCGCAGCCTTGAGTAAGTCTTGGATTACGGCATCATAAACTTCTTTTACGCTATTTCTAGCTAAGGCATTTGTCTCCTCATCGCTAAGTCCTTCGCGGAGTAGGGGGACGCCTAAGTTTGCACCTGCATTCTGAGGATAGGGTCTCCCAAAAATGCGCACTAAGTTGAAGTGCATCATGCCCCGTAGGAAGAGATTCTCCCCCTTTAATTGGAGCATCCCTTCGGAGGCATTGTCCGGCACGAATTCAATGATTTTATTGGCTGCTGCAATAACCTTGTAAGCTTGAGACCAAAAGTTACCGCAGTGCTCGGATGTATTAATATGATTGTAGCGATAGGCACGGGTTAAGTCATCGCCTGAGGACTGACCTTGTGCTACGGCATCCCCAGGGTATTCCATAAGGAAATGTCCACTTCGCACATAGGCGGCATTTTTTAGCACGGCATAGGTTCCGATGGTTGCTGTGCCTACATCTGCCTCATTTTTGAGGGCCGATTCCTCGTCAATAAATTCTGTGGGATCGTAGTATTTTTGACAAGAAAATAGCGATAAAACTGTTGCTACTGCCGCTAACTTAAGGTATAATGATGAAAGTTTCATGTTTCTTTTCTAGTTAAAATGTTAAGTTTAGACCAAATAGAACCTTTTTGCTAATCGGGTATTTAAAGCTGGACGCGCCTGATGATAAGTCTACCTGACTGAGCGATACTTCTGGATCGGGCCCTGAAAATTTAGTGCCTGTCCATAAGTTGTCCCCACTTACGAATAAATGGATTTTGGAAAAGCCAATACGACTTAAAAGATGCGCTGGAAGGTTGTAGCCTAAGCGCAAGTTTCTAAGGCGGATATAACTGCCATCTTCTAAGAATCTGGAAGAAGATTGATTGGACTCCTTGTTTCCCCCTACAATAGGCCTAGGATGTGTGGCGATATCGCCTTCTTTCTCCCAGCGATTCCATCCCTTGGCTAAGACCATCGAGTTAAAGGCTTCATAAAGCCCATCACTATCAAAGGAGACGCGGGTGTCATTGTAGACGTAGTTGCCGTATACAAAATTAAAGAATGCCGAAAGCGTAAAATCCTTGTATTTAAAGGTATTGCTAAAGCCTCCTGTGAATTTTGGGGCGGCGGAAGTTCCTGTAAATTGGCGCGAGCTGGAGGAAGCTGCTTCTGCATATTTATTGGTATGGCTTACAGTTTTATTCCCTTGGTTGTCTACCGTTACCTTCTCCCAAAGCGGATCGCCATTTTTGGGGTCAACTCCTACCCATATGGGGAAGTTGTAGGCATCCATGTCGTAGCCTACAGCAATCGGCTGTCTAGCGCCTGGGTTAAAGATGTCTGCGCCATCGCTTAACTCCAGCACTTTGTTTTTGTTGAAAGCCATATTGAGGCCTGTCTCCCAGGTGAAATCGCCACTAATTATATTTTGAGAGGTAATATTAAATTCCATGCCTCGGTTTCTGACCGAGCCTGCATTTACCCATACGTAGCTATAGCCAGTGGTTGCTGGCAATGGCTTTCTATACAGGAGTTCGCTGGCTTTCTTTTCGTAGACATCAAGGTTAATCGCTATGCGATTCCAGAGGGTTAGGTCCGCTCCAATATTTGCGGACTTGATTTTCTCCCAACTTAAGTCTGGGTTTCCTTTTTGAGAGGGAGCTGCCCCTGGTAGTCCTGTATAGCTGGCGTCTTGGGTAATGCTATAAAGGCCTAGTGCAGCATAATTGGATATGCCATCCGCATTTCCTACGGTACCATAACTACCTCTTAACTTGGCAAAGGATAAGAGCTTGCTGTCCTTTAGGAAGTTCTCATTGGTTAATACCCAGGAGGCGCCAAATTGTACAAAGTTGGCGGTAGGGTTGTTGCGTCCAAACTTGGAAGAAAACTCATTGACAAAGGAGGCGATCAGGAAATAACGATTGTCATAATTGTAGTCTGCCTGTGCGAGGTACTTGCGGAAGCCTACTTGATCACGTGCGCCTCGAGGACTTTGGAGTACATCTGTTGCTACAGACATCACATCTCTTCCCGGAGGAAGTCCTTTGCCTGAGGTTTCTGTCCAGTCATAGATGCTGGTTTCTACTTCAGCAGCTCCTAAGAGCACAATGTTGTGCTGATCTATCTCTTCGGCATACCGGATCCTGTTGGAGCTTAGGTACCGTTGGTTATTGGTCGTGCCATTGTACAGCTCGCCGCCATTGGCTCCGCCTTGCTTGGTCCTTCTATCAAAGTAGCGTGCAGTCTGTCCTGTGGACAGTTGAGCCCGGTTGTAGGTAGATAGGGTCAGCTTTTTACTGAGGGTATAGTCTAAGTTTAAATCCCCTGAAACGCCCCAATTGCTGCCCCTGTTGTAGTTGTGCTGCAAGGAGTGTAGGAAGTTTTCTTTCTCTCGCCCTAGCCAATTGCTTGCAAATCGGGCATCAATAGGATTGCCATCGGCATCATAGGCTGGGTCAAAAGGGAGGTTGAGGTAGGCATCATACATGGTGTTACTATTCTCAGACTTATTCTTATTGACATAGCCGTTAATATATACGGATGCCTTTAAACGCTCGGAGATCCGGGCATTAATATTGTTTCGAAAGTTGTAGTTGGTGCGCCCTGTTCCTTTTAGGGTACCATCTTCTTTATAAAAGACACCTGAAGAGTAATATTGAATATTCTCTGAGCCGCCTGAGATGGATAGGTTATGGTTGTTTACATAGCTCGTACCAAAGGCTAGATCCCACCAATTGGTGTTGGTATTTACGACTCCTGGATCCCGATTGTAAAAGGTTTTTTGAAAGTCGTAGAGCTCCTGAGAATTCATTAACCTAAAGTTTCCCGTTGTGGGATTGCCAAAGCCATAGGAATTGTTAAACTCTGTTTTTGTTTTGCCTGGCTTTCCCATTTTGGTATTGATCAGGATAACCCCATTGGCTGCTCTAGAGCCATAGAGCCCTGTTGCGGCAGCATCTCTCAGGATCGATACGGACTCGATATCGGCGGGATTGTAGGTGCCGCCTATATTTCCATCCACCACGATTAGGGGTGATGTACTCGCCGAAATGGTTCCTGCTCCACGTATCAACACCTTGGGTTCGCTGGAGGGGTCTCCTGAGCCTGTGGATACTACCACGCCTGGGGCTTTTCCCTGTAGCATGCTGGAGAGGTCATTGGAGGTTACGTCTTTAAGCTTTTCGGCGGAGATATTTGTTACTGCACTGGAAAGGTAGCGTACCTTCTGCGTGGAGTAGCCTACCACGACAACTTCGTCCAAGTCGTCTACCTGCGGCAGGAGGACAACCTCCAGGCTTTGTGTCGATTGCAGCGTTACTTCTTGTTCTCTATAGCCTACTATAGAGAATACAAGTACTTTTCCCTGCTCGGGCACTTGTATGGAGAAATTACCCTGGCTGTCCGTCGATGTGCCAATTGCTGTACCTTTAACTACGACCGTTACTCCGGATATAGCTGTGTTGGCTTGATCCACTACTCTTCCAGAGATGCTTCGCTGTGGGCTTTTTGTGCTGGAGCTATGCTGCTGGCCTTGGGAGCTTTCACTGCTGGGCTTAAGGATGTTTTTTCGGATTAAGACTGTGTTTTGATCCACCTCAAAGCTCAGGTCACTCGTGGCTAAGATACTGGTTAGGGCTTCATAAAAAAGCATGTCCTTGGCCTGTATGGTGATCCGCTTGCTCTTGTCAATTAAGGCGCTGTTGTACAAAAAGTCATAGCCCGTTTGCTTTTGGATTTCATCCAAAACATCCATAAGGGGGGCTTTTTTGAAATTTAATGAAATCTTTTGTCCATAGGTTGCGGCTGTAACGTGGACAAACATTGCCATTATGAAAAACGCTATTATCTTCATGATTATAATGCATTTAATCAAGGTCTTACGCTGTTTCGCGCGATTGTTTGAATAGATTTTATACATTTGCGTGTGTTTGGTTGATAAGGTTTACGTATTAATGTCCATTAATTTGTATCACTAAACATGTGGATCGGGAGTGTTGGTAGCACTTCCGATTTTTTACTTTTTGTAGTATTTATTTCATAACGATTATCCTCCCATCTATAATTTTAAATTTGTAATTGGATATTTTTTCAAGTTGAATTAGTAAGTCTGAAAGTCTGCGGGTTCGCACGATGGAGCCTGTAAATCGATCTATGGTTTCTTCCTTTACATCATAACCCTCAATGGAATACCAGGCCTTGAGCTTGCTTAATACTTGGTGAATGTCATCGTCTTTAAATCTGAAATAACCTTCTTTCCAAGCGGTAATATCTTTGAGGTTAATAGGGTATGTTTTTATTTCGCCTGAGCTGCGGCTCGTTGCTGCCTGTGTACCTTCGCTTAGGGTTGCCGCTGCTTTTGCGCTGCGGACCTGCACTGAGCCTGAGATTAAGCTGGTTAAAACATTGTCTGGGCTTAAGTTGGTGGCGATATTAAATTGGGTACCCAATACCTTTACCTGGCTGCTCTGGGCATCTACAATAAAGGGGCTGCTGCTCTTGTGGGTAACATCAAAGTAGGCTTCGCCTTGCAAGGCTACTAGACGCTCTTTAGCTGCAAAGGCGCTTGGATAGGCAATCTTGGAGCCTGAATTTAGCCATACCTTGGTTCCATCACTAAGGATTAGTTGTGAGGAAGTCCCCTTGGGGTTATAAAAGGTTTGGGTGAGGTTTTTTGTAAACTCGGTACTGTGAATTTTATAGGATAGCTCTCCATTGCTTTGCTGTATCCGTTCTATGCCTCTTTTACGTAAGGAGTCCTCTGAGCTGTGTATGAGCACATAGGTAGGACCATCCGAAAAGTGAATAGCAGCATGGTTCTGCGCCGGCAGCTGTATGTCTGTATGTTGTTCAGAAGCTGGCTTTTGGCTATTGTAGTATAGGCAGGTGCCTACTAGGCTAAAGGCAAGCAGGCTGACTGCTGCTATGCGCATAAAGCGCGGGCTTTTTATGCGGCTTAGTTTTCTTATCTTCTTACGGCTGATCTCCCCCTTGATTTTATGGTATACCAAGTCTTTGTTAAATGTATAGGCTAGCTTATCCAGAAGAACTGGCTTTGCAGCCATGGTTTCTTCGATAAGATCTGTCAGTAGCTGGGAGTCAAGGGAAGCAATGGACTCAAAGAGTTCCATGAGCTCTACCTGCGTAATGCTATTGTGGAAGTATTGTGAAAAAAGGTATTTAAGTCTATCTTGATTCATTTATATATTGGTTATTTAGGGTCCTCCTAGGGGAGGTTGGTATATAGAGAACACCGCCCAAGAAAAAGAGGACTAGTCTGATTTCATTTTTTATAGACAATAAATAACTATTTTTTAATAGTCTCCTTTAAAGGGCTTTAAAGGCTTTTTAAATATCTTGGCTTAGCGCTAGGGCAGCTTCTTATACCAAGGACCAGATTAATACTAATAGGAAATCCACATCATAACGCTGCTTTCGAATAATCTTTAAGGCTTGTATCATATGGTTTTTGACGGTATTGGGGGATATATCCAATTGCTGGGCGATCTCCTGATGGGAAAAGCCTTCAAACCTACTTAGTGTAAAGACCTGCCGCTGCCTATCGGGCAGCTCTTGGAGCACCCATTCTAAGTGTTTGGACAGTTCTTTTGCGATAAGCTTTTCATGCGGACATTCACTCTTTTGCGAGATATTGTTCCAGATATTATCCATTAAGGCTTCTGATCTGTTGTAGCTCCTTAACTTGTTGAGGGTTATGCGCTTGGCTAATACATAGAGGAATGTCCATAGGTTGCCTTCTGGGTCTAATTTTGAACGGCTATCCCATAATTTTACAAACACCTCCTGCACAGCATCTTCGCTCATGCCTGTGTCTTTTAATAGGAAAAAGGAGAACTTATAAATACGCTCTGCATATTTATTATAGATTGACTCTAATGCAGGCTCACTATGCTGCATTAGCGAAGTAATTAGCTCATAATCCGAATAGGTATACATGGTTTGAAGGTTAGTTCAGATATACTAATATAATAATTAATATGGTATTCATGTACGGGGATTTTTTTAAAGTATTATTTTTTACCCCGTGATAAACTCCTTTAGGTATAAGTTTAAGAGATGCGCATTGTGTCAAGCAATGCTTCCTTTCTGAAGCTAAATCCCCAGGCAATAGTTGTGTATTTCAGCTGTAGCAAATTATCCCTTATATATGTCATAACAAGCAATGGATGCCTGTTTAAGTTGTTGAAAATTTTCTTTAAACCCAAAATTGTTAATTTAGAAGTTTATGATTACGTTTATGTTCCATTTGAAATAGGAATGGGATAACCAAATATAAATAAGCCATATAATCTCATGCTCATACATGATTTTTCTGACGAACAGCTTTGTTTACTTTTAAAACAGGGGGAGGAGCGTGCATTGGATGCGATCCTACTCCGGTATTGGCAGCCTATGTATCAGATGGCCGCAAAGACCTTAAAGGATGTTTATGCTGCTGAGGATATTGTGCAAGACATCTTTGTGCGTATATGGGATAGTCGCGCGAAAATCACCTTTAAGCATACCCTGAAAGCCTATCTTTTTGCATCGACACGCTATGGTATCTATAGGCACATTAGAAAAGTTCATTTACAAGAGGCGCATCAGCAGGCTCAGGACTTTCAGTATATAGAGCACTATAATCCAGAGAATGAGTTGGAATGTAAGGAGCTGATGGAAAATGTAGCGCAGATAGTAAACAGCTTGCCGAGTCGCTGTAGGGAGGTTTATGATATGAGTCGCAATGATCAGCTTAATCATCGTGAGATAGCAGAGCTATTGAATATTTCCACCAAGACGGTTGAAAATCAAATTACCATTGCCTTAAAGCGTATCCGCATTGGCTTGGACAAGGTTATTTTACTCCTGATTTATTTATTTTAATTTCTTTTGGGGGCTTATGCCTTTTGGGGACTCTCCTTAGTAAATAACCCAAATTGTAAGTGGAGAAGACTAACCTATTTATCCTTATAAAGAATATTTTATCGCGGCCATCCAAACCGGAAGAAAAAGAGGCCTTGGATAAACATTTCTATGATGCATTCCAGACTGAAGAGTGGGATGAAGCTGCTTTTGGCGAGCGAGCCGATATTCAGCAACGGATTTTATCCCAAGTACAGGAGCGTAC
>JASLCA010000144.1 GCA_030146225.1 Sphingobacterium sp.
CCCAAGCCTAAGCTTGGAGAACAAAGAAAAGGCGGCACAGATCAAAGCCGAGGCCCAGTGCAACCGAGCCTTTGCCTACAGCAATCTTATCTTCTTGTATGCGCAGACCTACAATGCGCAGACCGCAGCTCAAGACCTAGGCGTCCCAATTATTAGCAAAGCCGACTTAGAAGCTACTCCAAGTCGGAATAGCGTGCAGGAGGTGTATGACTTTATTATTGCGGATCTAAACGAGGCAATCCCAAACCTGCCCGAAAAGGCGAAAAACATCTACCGTAATAATAAAGCGACAGCAAAGGCGATCCTGGCACGGGTATACCTCAATATGGGCAATTACCCAGCAGCCTTAGCGCAAGCACAGGAAGTCTTAGCCTATAAGAGCACCCTATTGGATTATAATAGCTTCTCCTTTAAGAATCCGGAGAAACCACATGCTGGCATTAATAATAAACCAATAGCCGTAGATGATCCAGAAGCTATAGCCTATCGCGGAACATCCTTTGGATCGGCACTTACCAATAGCTGCATAGCACCAGAGCTACTAGCCATAGTGGATAGCAAAGACTTACGCTATAAATTTGGATGGTCCAATATAGAGTTCAACGGAACGCCAAATAAGGAGCCTTATCCATTGTACCTCAGATCCGACCTCAATTTTAATATCGCTGTCCCAGAGATGATGCTTATTGCAGCGGAGTCCTATGCGCGTTTAGATCAAGCTGCTAATGCATTAGATTTACTAAATAGATTGCGCGAGAAAAGGTTTACCGCAGCAGACTATAAAAAGTTAACGGCGAGCACTGCGCAAGAAGCCCTAAAACTTTGTATTAACGAGCGCAGGATCGAGTTATTTGGAAAAGGCTTACGCTGGTTAGACATGAAAAGGCTAGACAAGGATCCGCTCTTTGCGCAAGACTATGTACGTGCCAACAGCACAGCCAAATATACTTTAAAAAAAGGGTCGCTACGTTTTGTAAGTCAGATCCCCCCAAAGGTAAAATTGCTCAATACAGGTATAATCCTTAATCCACGCTAGAAAATGAGAGCAAGATTTAGAACATTCAGCAGCTGTATAGTATTGCTATGCTGTGCAGTCAGCTTACAAGCTCAAAACAGCTACCATATTCAAGCTGAGGTCCACGCGACCTCAGCTACAAGCTGGGCCTATTTGTATAAACAAGATCAAGGGCGGGAACTCTTGGACTCGGTGCAAATCGTAGCTAACAAGTTCTCTTTTACAGGAGAAACCGATCAGGTATACCCGGCCAGTATACGGGTTAAAGGGCTTCGAAGAGGTTTAGACTTCTACCTTGAACCAGCAAAGATCAATATGGTCTTGGAGGAAGACTGGAAAGAACCCAATCGCATTATTGGCGGCACACAAAATGCTATTAAGAAAGGCTATGAGGCCGAAGTCAGCCTTGTACAAGACAGCTTGCAGAAGTTAAGTCGTCTTTATGAAAAAGCTGATGAGGAGGGAAAGGTGCTTATCGGCACGCAGATGCAAGATTGGAACAAAAAAATGGATGGTATACGTCATCAATATTTACTTGCTTATCCAAATTCATTGGCCATTCTAGACTGGTATCGGCCCTTCTTTGCGGTATTCAATTATCAGCAACTCCAGCAAGTGAAAGCCCTATTCGACCCAGAATTAAGCTATGCATATAGCTACAAAGAATTGGAAGAGCATTACAAGCGCAAGCAGGCACAATACCTAGTCGGGCAGACAGCACCTGGCATACAAAGCAAAACAGTTGCAGGCAAAGACTTTCAACTTGCTGAGCTACGTGGCAAGGTCGTTCTAATCGACTTCTGGGCATCATGGTGTGCCCCCTGTCGCATCGGGAATCGGAAGTTAGTTTCCACCTATGAAAAATACAAGGACAAAGGTTTCGAGATTGTCTCCTGCTCCATGGACGACAAAGCACAACTTTGGAAAGAAGCCATTCAGACAGACAATATCCCTTGGATACAGATTTCAGACCTAAACGGCTTTAAGGAAAATACAGTAGCAAAGAGCTACTATGTACAGCAACTCCCGACCCTATTTCTCCTTGATGAGCAAGGCGTAATTATTCAACAGAACATTTCACACGAGCAACTACTCGCATTCTTAAAATCAAAATATGATCAGTAAAAATCTATTATTAAGTAGCCTCCTAATCCTAGGCGGCTTATCCCTAGCAAAGGCACAAGAACAAAACGTGACCTTTAGCGGTAGGCTACAAGGTATCGGGGACACCGAAGTCCGTATATTAAATAGTGAATTCACAGAAATAGGAAAGACAAATAGTCTCCAAGACAGCTTCCGCTTGGAGCTTCCTGTAAACACGGAAGATCAGCGCTTTTACATCTTACATGTGCCTAAATTAGGAGACTTAGGCCCATCCATGATACGCCCAATAATCTTTTTCCTTACCGGACCAAAGGCCGTACAGATCAATGCCAAAGTAATTAACGGGAGCTTAGCTGAAGAGCAGATCTTAGGGTCTAAAGCACATGATGACTTTAATAACACCTATGAGAACCTGGCTAGCGCAAAGCTGATTAAGCAGGCTTCAGCGGATTACAATAAAGCCTTTAATGCCTATAATAAAGAGGCGATGACCGAAGAAAACAAGCAGGAACTTAAAAGGCAAGGCAGACGCGGAGACTCCCTTTACGTGGTTCTAAAATCAGAAATCATGGACTTGGTAAAGAAAGATCCAAATAGTATGGTTAATGCCATGCTGGCCACGCAGTATTGTCCACCGCAAGCCAATGCCGAAGCGATCAGTACCTTCTTAGCTATGTTTGCAGACCCCGTAAAAAAGCAAAGCTATTACCTACAGAAATTAACTCGGGACCTTCAAAAGTTTCAGCAGATTCAGATTGGGCAGTTAGCACCTGACTTTAGCCTAGCACAATTAGATGAGCAGCAAGTCAGCCTCTCCTCCCTCAAGGGGAAGTATGTATTGCTAGACTTTTGGGCATCCTGGTGCGGGCCTTGTCGCAAAGAAATGCCGCATGTAAAGGCAGCATTAGCAAAGTATGCAGCTAAGAACTTTACGGTACTCGCTGTATCTATTGATCAAGACAGAGCTGCTTGGGAGAAAGCACTTCAGGAGGACAATATGCCTTTTATTCATGTATGGGATAAAAAGGACGTAAAAAGTGTCAGCAACTTATACATGGTAAAAGCCATTCCGACCAATTTCCTACTGGATCCCAGTGGAAAAATTATTGCCACAAACCTTCGTGGAGATAAACTCGAGGAGTTTTTAGCAGAAACACTATAAAATAGATAAGCTAGGCCTTTCGCTGTACAGGGAGAGGCCTAGCTTTTAAAGACTACTTTTTCTTAATCAACACCCAAGATTTATACTGCTCGGACTGATTACCTTTACGAGTTTCTAGTGTGTAATAGTAAGTGCCATCATGTAGACCTTGACCTGCCCAGCTATTATCATACTTATCATTCCGATATACTTCATTGCCCCAGACATTAAAGATTACTAGGGATACCTG
>JASLCA010000153.1 GCA_030146225.1 Sphingobacterium sp.
CCGAAGAGGTTATGCGTGCTCCCAATATTGTTATCAATTATTTGGATGAGAACTTTGAAGAGCATGAGGAAGCCTTGTCGGGCTTGGCTGCGCGTATCGTACAGCATGAATATGATCATATCGAAGGCAAACTATTTGTGGATCGTTTAGCTCCCTTAAAGAAAGCCATGTTAAAGGGAAGGTTGGAAGCCATTTCTAAAGGGATGGTCCGTGTAGCTTATAAGATGAAATTTCCTAAAGTTAAAAAAGGAAGATAATTTTGCAGCTAGCCTAGGTATGTTTTTCTGCCTAGGCTAGCGCTAATAACGCCGGCCCGGTTTATCCACCTACAACCGGAAGACTGAATTTATACTTTACCGCTAAGATTCGGATTACAAAGATTAATGAGGCTGAGAGAAAGGTGTTGACTTCAGGGTTTGTGCCCAAAGCTCCCAAAACAACATACAGTATGGCACCAGAAAGACAGGCTGTCGCATATATTTCCTTTCGAAATATCAATGGCGTTTCATTCATTAAGGTGTCCCTGATAACCCCACCCATAACGGCTGAAAACATCCCCAGAATAACTGCGGCTGTAGTAGAAGCTTCATAAGCTAAGGATTTCTGTACCCCAACAATGCAGAAAAAACCAATTCCAATGGCATCAAAGAAGGTTAAGGTTCGCGCTAAACTATCCAGTCTTTTATTAGCAACAATTGAAATAACTACCCCAATTAAGATAGCTAGCAAATAGTTCTCATCATCTACCCAGATTGGTCGGGAATTTAAAAACACATCGCGCAGGGAGCCCCCGCCAATTGCTGTTACAAAGCCAGTAAAGGTGGCGCCAAAGATATCTAAGCCCTTCCTATTAGCTGCCATAGCGCCAGAAATAGCAAAAACCATTGTTCCTAATAAGTCTATAGCATATATTATGTTCATACTATTGGATTGTCCTTATAGCAATAATACATAAAATGTGGCGCTTTAACGAGCCTTATGCATAGAAAAAGCGCGTCCATAATTGACGCGCTTAATAATGACAAGTAAGAGCACTTAGAATTTACTCTTCAAATAATCTGCTCTGCTTTAAAACGGATGTCCGTTCTCAAAAACTATTTGGCGCTTAAGTTTTTTAAGCTTTCGAGGTTTACCTTTAAATCTTGAAAATCAATATTATTAAAGATGCCCGTAATAATTTCTGCGTTCAAATTGGTCATCTCACCAATTTTCACCCCAGCTTCTCCCAATTTATTGACTTTCTCTTTCCATTCAGGAGAATTAAAGTAGACTTCTATTTTTTTTCCATTGTTCTCCATATTATTGACTTTCTCTTTCCATTCGGGAGAATTAAAGTAGACCTCTATATTTTTGCCGCTATGCTCAATACTTTTGATTTTTTCTTTCCATTCAGGAGAATTAAAATAGGCCTCTATTCTTTTTCCGTTTTCTTCGATCTTGGCTATTTTCTCCTTCCATTCAGGGGAGCTGTGAAGAGCTTCAATGCGCTTTGCATTTTCCTCGATCTTGGCTATTTTCTCCTTCCATTCTGGGGAATTGTGATGGGCTTCAATGCGTTTGGCATTTTCTTCGATCTTAGCTATTTTTTCCTTCCATTCTGGGGAGCTGTGAAGAGCTTCAATGCGTTTGGCATTTTCTTCGATCTTGGCTATTTTTTCCTTCCATTCTGGGGAGTTATGAAGGGCTTGCTGTGCACTATCCAGCGCTAGCACTGTGCCATTATTAAAAATAATGAGTTTTCTTGCACTTGTGTCGGACAGGCTTACTGCTGAACTGTTGTCAAGGCTCAGGTCAGTAATCGGCTTAATAAGGTCTAAGAGCGAAGCTTCTTTTTCAGTCTTCCAAATATGCTGCTCAGAAAGCTGAACCTCTTTTTCCTCCTCGACTTGTTTTTTTTCTGGTGCAATCCATGCTATCGTAGCGAAAGCTAGGCTGCTTATGCCCAAAGCAAATAGATGCTGTTTGACATTGATGTAGCTTTTTTCCATTTGAGTAATGCGTTTTATACGATGTAGTAAATGTTGTTTTTTACCTATTGCTGGCATAGCAAGCGGCATATGTGCATGCTGTTTCAAACTTTCTAAATAGACGAGTGCTTGTGCATAATTAATTGCAGAGGCTGTCTTTTCAACCACCACATCATCACAGGCATGTTCGCGTTCTGTTTGAACATGCTGGCTTAAAAGCCAGATAAAGGGGTTAAAGAATAGGATCGTTTCAATTAATACCCCAATTAAATTTAATAAATAATCATTTCGCTTAATATGTGCTAGCTCATGTAAAAGAATAGCTTCCACCTGCTGTTGATCCATATTATTGACCAGCGCAATGGGAAATAAAATAATAGGCTTTAAGTGGCCGATCGTTAAGGGACTAAAAACCTTTTCCGAAAGGTGAAGCCTGACGACTTTTCGAATTGGAAGTTTCGTCATTATTTTTGTTAATGCGATCTCCCAAGCTATTGGGGCATCTGATAGACCTTGCCTTCTTAAATAGTTTAATCGATTGTAGCTATTTGAGAAAAATGCCAATTGCATCAATAGGCCCAATATATATACAGAACTAAACCAGGGAAAAAGTCTTTCTAAGCTATGTAGCTGGTTTGTCTGTTGCTGAATGTAGCCTGTGAAAGCCTGATAATTAGCACTGTCTTGCTCGAGCAGTAATCCGGGTATATTTACATAGTATAAAAAGGTGCAAGAAAACAAGAGCAATAGCAGCACTTGGCCTCCATAAGAAAACCTATATTTAATGCGCGCACTAAGATTGGGGTAAAATAGATACAATAGGCAGATACCCGTATAGATCGCAGCCCCCTGCCATAAGGAGTGTAGCATTGACCAGCCTAAAGCCGAGGTGAAACTGTTTAATAGGAAGTCCATATGCTAAGTGTTTTCTAAGGTTTTTAAATATTCTTTGATTGCATCAATCTCTTCTTTGCTTGCGCGTTTATTGCCTAGAGCTTGCATCACCAACCTTGAGGTAGAGCCATTATATACCGTTTCAATCATTTTGTCTAAAAAACTCGTTTGTGTTTTTTCTTCGCTAATGATTGTTTTATAGATATGTGTCCTGGCGCTAGCATCCCTTTCTAGCATCTTTTTCTCTAGCATAATTTGCATAAGCTTTAGTATCGCTGTATAGCCAATATCCTTCTTGTTTAGACTTTCATAAACTTCTCTAACGCTACAAGGCTCTTTTTTCCAGAGAACCTGTAGGATTTCCATTTCACTGCTTGTAGGCTTCATATTCTTATCTACGAATGTTTTCGTATGTAAAACTACGAATCATTTCGTATTATCAAAATTATTTAACATTATTTTTATAAAATCGCGATTTCACAGTCAAATAGCTTGCTACAAGCGGCTTACAGCCGCTCCTGTATAGGCTTCTTTTTCAAGGGGAGGTTAGCAGTGGGGACATTATACATTCTCGGGCAAGCATGGCAATTGGAAGTAATCCGCATTTAGCAGGCAGCATAGCCTAACTAAATAGGTATGTAATTGGCGGCAAGCTCTTGTGTGCTTTTTTGCCTAGCCAAAGACTCTTTTAAGCTAAGCCTTATTAATAGGTTGTTACCGAAACAAGAATTGTAGTCAGTAGGGCCGTAAGCAATAGGAGTATATTGAGTATTTGTATTAATCTAACTTCTGGTCTTTTGTTCATCTTCGTTTATCTTTTCAATTCAGATCTTATTTAAATAGAGCAGCCTCTGCCTCGCTTTTCTTTTTGGATAGGTTTTTAGCTTAAAGGGAGTTTAGTAAAAAGCCTAGCAACAGCAGATTTATTAAGGTCTAACTTCAGTATTTAGA
>JASLCA010000156.1 GCA_030146225.1 Sphingobacterium sp.
TCTTGCGAGCGGATCAAGTGTCTAAGATAAGCTTTTGAATGTATCTGATCGACAAGCAAATCACTTTCGGCCTCTATAGCTGAAAAATCATCCTTCCACTTTTCGTTTTTGATATTGATAATACCATTGCGGGTAAACAGCATGCCATTGCGTGCATTACGGGTTGGCATGACACAGTCAAACATATCAATCCCCAAAGCAATATTCTCCAAAAGATTGACTGGAGTACCTACGCCCATTAAGTAACGTGGCTTCTCCACAGGAAGAATGCTGGTCACAATATCAGTCATGGCATACATCTCTTCAGCTGGCTCCCCGACCGAAAGCCCCCCAATAGCATTCCCATCCCGATTGAAGGAAGCGATAGCTTCGGCAGACTTCGCACGAAGATCTTTATAGACCGATCCTTGTACAATCGGGAATAAAGTTTGTTCGTAGCCATACAGTGGTTCGGTAGAATCGAAGCGATCAACACAACGCTTTAACCAACGGTGGGTCATATCCATAGAGCGACGTGCATAATTATAATCACATGGATAAGGCGTACATTCATCGAAAGCCATAATAATATCGGCGCCAATAATACGCTGTGTGTCCATGACATTTTCAGGTGTAAACAAATGCTTAGAACCATCTATATGCGAACGAAAGGTTACCCCCTCTTCTTTGATCTTCCGAACTTCCGTTAAGGAATACACTTGAAAACCACCTGAATCTGTCAACATGGGCTTGTCCCAATTGATAAACTTGTGCAATCCCCCAGCTTTCTGGATAACATCCAAGCCTGGTCTCAAGTAAAGGTGGTAGGTGTTCCCTAAAATTATCTGGGCTTGAATATCATTTACCAGTTCATGCTGATGTACCGCCTTAACGGTACCTGCAGTGCCCACAGGCATAAAAATGGGTGTTTCGATTGGTCCATGCGCAGTTTCTAATACTCCTGCTCTTGCTCTGGATCCTTTATCTTGTGCTTGAAGCGTAAATTTCATAAGTAAATGTCCCTCCTGCCCTTATGGCAAAATCACTGCAAAAATAGAATAAAAATTGCGATGAAACGACTCAGGAAGTAAATCTTAATAAAACTTAACTTTTTCTCCAGAAAATCTTCAAATAAGACCTTATCTTTGAAGACGCTTATGACATTTACCGAACAAATATCGCCACTTATACCCTTTATCCCATTAGGCATACTGGGCATCCTGTTGTGTATACAATTATACTACATGCTATTTGTCTATGGAAAGTTAGCGCGCTATGCCGTGCAGTCCTATGCCGATAGCCCCACGCAGCTGCCAGTAAGCGTAATTATCTGCGCCCATAATGAACAGGAAAACTTAAAGGCTTTCTTGCCCAGCATTATTGCACAGGATTACCCAGACTTTGAGATTGTGGTCGTGGACGACTGCTCCAGTGATGAGACAAAGTGGATCTTACAGGACTTCGCGCAACAGCATCCCGGAAAGTTAAAGATTGTAGAGATTAAGGAGCATATACAGCTTAAGCATACCAAGAAGTTTGCGCTTACAATGGGCATTAAAGCCTCCAAATATGAACAGCTTATCTTTACAGATGCCGACTGCGAACCGAGCTCCAACAAATGGCTGGCAGAGCTGGCTGGAGCCTTTACTGAAGGCAAGGAAATTGTATTGGGCTATTCGCCCTACTTTAAGCATAAAGGCTTTCTAAATCGGCTTATTCGCTTTGAGACTACGCATACCGCAATGAGCTACCTATCCTATGCCTTACGTAGAAACACCTATATGGGAGTGGGTAGAAACTTAGCCTACACCAAGACCCTCTTCTTCCGTGGGAAAGGCTTTAACAAGCATATGCATATAAAGTCAGGGGACGATGACCTCTTTATTAACCACAATGCCACAAGAACCAATGTAAACATTGCCCTTTCCAAAGATGCATTTATGCATTCAGTGCCTAAAATGACTTGGAAAAGTTACTACAAGCAGAAGGCCAGACATGCAGGCGCTTCGGTACTTTACAAGGCTAAGCACAAGCGGATGCTGGCCACGCAATTGCTAACGGCACTATTGTTTTACATCTGTTTATTTACCTGTGCAGCCCTCTATCCAAGCCTCTGGTATATTCCATTAGGAGTTTATCTGCTTCGCTTAATTGTACAGTACGGCGTATTTAGCAATGTATACAAGAAGCTTCAGGTGGCAGACCTCTTGCTTTGGCTGCCTTTCCTAGATTTTTTCTACTATTTTTTTATTTGCATCAATGGGCTCTTCAACAGGAAGAAAAAGCAGACCTCCTGGAAATAGCCCCATATTCACACCTTATATATGAATCCTACAGTTGACATAATATTCAAGTACTTTCCCAAGCTAAGCGAAGTACAGAAACAACAATTCGCCCAATTGGCAGAGGTCTATCCTTTTTGGAACGACCAGATCAATGTGATCTCTAGAAAAGATATTTCATCCCTTTACTTACACCATGTCTTGCACTCCTTGGCTATTGCAAAGTTTATGACCAGCTTTACCCCAGGCACTAGAATCTTGGATGTAGGCACCGGAGGAGGTTTCCCAGGCATCCCATTAGCCATTTTGTTCCCAGAAGTGCAATTTCACCTGGTAGACTCTATTGGCAAAAAGATTAAGGTCGTACGCGAGGTGGCTGAAGCGCTAGGCTTAAAAAATGTAGAAGCGGACCATATGCGGGTGGAAGAGTTGGATTATAAATACGACTTTATAGTATCAAGAGCAGTAACCCGCCTAGCGGAATTTGTGCCCTGGATCCGTAATAAATTTGAGAAAAATGACAAGAATGGGGTGCCAAACGGCATCTTATACCTTAAAGGTGGAGACCTTAAGGATGAAATTAAGGAGGCTAGGCTAAAAGCAGAATTATACCCCTTGTCTGCATACTTTGAAGAAGACTTCTTTGAAACAAAGTATGTGGTATACGTCACCATGTAATAAAAAAGGTCCTTAGCAATATTGTTAAGGACCTTTTTT
>JASLCA010000172.1 GCA_030146225.1 Sphingobacterium sp.
GGGCTTTGCGGTATTCACTCAACCAAGTAGCAGCTCAAACTGGAAGCTGTATATCAGCTTTAAGGTAGGGGACAAGCTGTACAGCCTGCAGCAGGAGGTGAATGTTGCTCCGCAAACTAATAAAAACTTAGGCTTTACCAGCTTTATTGGGAAAGATGAACAGCAATATGTGATCGCTCTTGTCGCTCCCCAGAAGCCCAAGGTGGGGGAGAACGCCTTGGTTGCGGGTATCTACCAATATCATCTTCCTGAGCATCCGCCAACTGCAGCCTTTCCTGATCCTGCTCAATTTCGCTATAGTGAGGTACAAGGCTACACCTTAGCCTTAGACCCGCGGATGCCGGAAGCTTCTATGGGCAACCATTCTTCGCCCAACAACAAGGATCTTGTGCAACAAGCGAATGGGGTGTATGAAGGCCTAGTTAACTATACCATGACGGGCAATTGGACCTTAAACTTTATGCTACTTAATAAGCAAGGTAGAATACTTAAGGGGACACAGGTGCCTACGGACTTTACACCAGGTGTAGAAGGGGTTAAAAGTGATTTATACATAGATGTTTTATTCTAAGCGCTATATGAGAAAGTTATCAATGTTTATGGGGTTGCTCGCTATTAGCATACAGGCGCAGGCGCAACATGCCCCGCTGTCAAAAAAGGCTAAGCAACCTCAGCAAGCGCAACAGACGCAACAGACACAGCAGTCAAAACAGGCGCAGGAAGACCAAGAGAGGCAGCAGAAGAAAGTACAGCAGGATAGTACTAAGCGTATTGAGGAGGTCAAGGTCAGTGCCCAGCGTAAGCGCAAGCTAGAGACGGATATTAAGATGGCGGTGTCGGTGGATGAGTTTTTGGCTTCTTCGGATAAGATTAGTTTTATCAAAAGAGGGGCTTATGCTTGGGAGCCTTTGCTCAATAATATGAGTACCGAGCGGAGTAACTTAACCATTGATGGGATGCATGTCTTTGGGGCCTGCACGGATAAGATGGATCCGATTACGTCATATGTGGAGAGTAATAATCTGGCAGCGGTAGAGGTGAGCTCGGGGCAGGCGGGAAGCATGCATGGGGCAACGGTTGCGGGGAGTATAGACCTGAAACGTAAAAGCACGGCTTTTGGCCTTGCACAGCAATACAATGGTGCCTACCAATCGGGCTTTGAGTTTAATAATAAGCAGTTTTTTAACTTGGCCAACCTCTCGTATTCGTCGGATAAGTTTGTGGCGGATGGCTCTGTAGCCTTGCGTAAGGCAGGCAATTATACAGATGGAAATCGGCAGGAACTGAAGCATTCACAGTATACCAAGTTCAACAGTTCTTTGGGCTTGGCTTACAAGCTAAATCCACTTTCCTCCTTGCGGGTGGATGCCATCTTCGATCAGGCCAAGGATGTGGGCTTTCCTGCATTGCCCATGGACTTATGGCTATCTCGTGCGATTATTACCTCGGTGGCCTACAAGCGATTGTTTGAGGAAGGGGCTTTGAAAGTCTGGGATACCAAGCTGTATTTTAATGCAGTGGAGCATTATATGGATGATACTAAGCGCCCTGAAAACCTGGTGCATATGGATATGCCGGGTTGGAGTACAACCTATGGCTTGCTGTCGCAGGGACATTTCCAAAAGAATGCCTTGCAGACGGATGTACAGGTCAATATGTACGACAACCTTTCTATTGCCGAGATGACCATGTATCCGCAGGATCGTAGCAAGCAGACCATGTTTGCCTACAGTTGGCCATGGGTAAGAACGCGCTATGCGGGCCTGTCCCTCAACAATTCTTGGGAGATTAATGATCAGAGCCAGCTAAACTTTGGTGGGGCTTTAGGTTGGCATTACAATCATTCCAAGTATGTGGAATTCAACTGGATATTTCATCCGGGGGCCTCTCAGGAGAAAAGCAGGGTCTTGCCGAGTTTGCATGCCAGCTATCAACATCGATGGAAGGCTTTTGATTTTAGTATAGGTACGGGCTATGGGCATCGGGCGCCTTCGGTGTCGGAGGGGTATGGCTATTATATCTATAATAGTTTTGATCGTTATGATTATATCGGGAATCCGGACTTAAAGAATGAGATCTCCTATGAGCTCAACGCGAGTGCGGGCTTTAAGCATAAAGCCTTTGCGCTAGAGGCTAAGGTCAATTACTTCTATATCCAAAACTATATTGTTGGACAGATAATGAGCCTAGGTAGTCCGATGAATTATCAGTCCGTAGGGGTGAAGTCCTATGGCTCGCTGGACTATGCCGAAATATTTAACCTCTCCTTGCATAGTAGCTACGCTATTTTACAGGATTTACATTGGAAGGGTTCCTTGACTTATGCGCGGGCTACAGATGATAAGGCAGCGAACTTGCCTTTTATTCGCCCATTGAGTTACCAAAGCTCTTTGCACTGGAAGCTGAAAAAGCTAGGCTTGCAAACTGCTGTTCAAGGGGATCTTAGCCAGGAGAATTACAGTCCGAGCTATGGGGAGGACCGTAGTCCTGCATACACGGTATGGAATGCCTCGGCGGATTATAGCTTTACGCTACATAAATATACTCTCGGCCTGCAAGTCGGTGCTGAAAATATATTTGATGCCTATTACAGTACTTATGCTGACTGGGGGAATATTCCGCGTATGGGACGAAATATTTTCACTTCCTTAAAGTTTACGTTTTAGTCGGATGAAAAGGCTGATAGCGATAGCGATGATGGTTTTGTGCTTGCTGACTGGCTTTCAGCAAGCCCTGATTGTTATGTACTTTAACCTGCATCAGGACGCTATTGAAGCAGCATATTGTATAAATAAAAGCCGGCCCGCATTGCGCTGTCAAGCGACGTGCTTCTTGAAGAAAACCTTGGACGAGGTGGAGCATCGGGAGGCGATCTCCAGCAAAGGCTTTCCACGCATGGATATGTTGTTGCTCAGCATCTGGGAGTTTAATGCGCCAGTTAGTAGTCTAGAAATAGCCTATCGCTATGCTATATATCCTGAGGATCATTATGCTGCTCCTTTTTTAGATGTATTAGTGCCACCGCCTATTGTTTAGGGGGGAAGGATTTGCCTGTTGGACATCTTAGGAAACCAAGGATGCCTAGGGCATGGGCTTACGGCTCGATTCTTCTATAGACTGATCTTGATTGAACAGCCTACTTGGTAGGCACAATATTATACATGTATTTTAAATAGTAAAATAAGGAATGAAACTTTTAACTAAAATTTTAGCGCTTGGACTTTTGTCTAGCGTTCTTGTGGCTTGTAGTAAGAATAATGATAATCCTGTAGCGAATAGCATTACGCTGCATTTCAGTAATACCTTTAAGCAAACGCCAATTGTACTAGGGGATGCGACTTCGAATACAGCGACCTTAAATACCTCGGCCGAAGGGCAGCTTCACCATTTTTCGGAGCTAAAGTATGTAATTAGTAATATCCGATTGGTAGGGGTAGATGGGAAGGAGTTCCCCTACTTTATTAATGATTTGGATAAGGGGGCTACAGTGGTTAACCAAGCGAATCCACAAAGTTTAGACTTTGTATTAAGCAGTATCCCTGTCGGGGAATACAAGCAGCTTAAGTTTGGTTTGGGCGTTAAGCAGGCATTGAATACGCT
>JASLCA010000185.1 GCA_030146225.1 Sphingobacterium sp.
GATCGCTCTTTTTTTATAGCTTATTTAAAATCCTTAATTAGTAACGCATCGGATAATCACGCATAAACTCAAACTTATAGTCTGTGCTGGTTTGTATCGTATCAATTAATGCGGATAATAAGGCTTGTCCTTTCTTGGTTTGAAACATATCATCATGCATTAACAATACCACGTTGTTGGGCTCCATAGAAGTCTTGTTACGCATATAATTGCGGATACGACTATAGATCTCTCCTACCGACTGTACAGGCTTGCCTGTGGCCCCTTGGATCTTCCACTCTACATCCCATCCGTAAATCTTATAGCCATTTGCAAAGAGCATGTCCGCTGTACTTGCCCCGCTTTGTAAGTCTAAGCGTCGCACATCGTCATACACCCATATATTCCGTCCTGGAAGCCGAATTATCTTATGCTGTAACTTTAAATCTTGTTCATTTTTCTCAAAATCAGCAACGGCACTAACTGGGTTGCTGTAAAATGTAGTAAAGCGATTGTTGGCATGCGTAAAACTATGGTTATAACAATCTACTAATGGATTGTCATAATACCGCTGGTAGTCGCGCTTTAAGCCCTTTGACATGTGCATATGGTTTCCAATCAGGAAAGCATTTACTTTGATACCTCTTGCTGTAGCAATGGAATCTATCGCGGCGCTACCCTTTAGCGGGCCATCATCAAAAGTAAAGTAGATATGCTTTGGCAGCTTATCTAACTCCTTATAAACTGAATCTTTGATTCTTCGTTTTTCGGCCTTAGCCACGCGTAGGACTGAATCCTTTTTAATTAGCCCTGTGGTATCCACCTGCTGCTTTGCAGAGTCCTTTAAGCGCGTAATTAACTTTCCTTTGCTGATTGTATCCTGCTTCTCTACTGGCTGCACTGGAATACTATCTTGCACATTTGAAGCTGCTTTGGAGCCCATGGTTCCATCACATGCGACAAATAAATTCGCGACCATCAATAAAGTCCCAAAACTAGACCAAACCCTAACCCCCTTTAACATATTACAGTCTTTATATACCTATTTAGGTACAAAAATAGAATATTAGTTAACCAAAGCCAAAATTTTAATTCATAAAAAAGCGGTTGAATTTTCGCAAATCCAACCGCTTCTGTTAAGTCTTTGACTAGCGACGATGTTTTCGATCATCATCTCGATCATGCTTGTTGTGTTTTTTCCAGTTTTTATGCTGCTCTTTCTGCCGCTTCTCCACCTGTTTATAATACTTTTTCTCCTGCTTGTGATAATCCTTTAATGCTTTTTGCGAATGATTGTGTGCGTAGCGTCCATATTGTTTTTTATACCGTGGATGCTGATGCCAAGGGTCCCGATCATTAATCACCACCTTATAGGTTCTATACAAATCTACTCGCGCATAACTTCTTGGCAATGAGCTTACTGAAACCCATCTCCGGCCATCATAATAGGTATAACGCTTGTTGGACACATTGTAATACACATCGATTTCTGGCATGTAATAAAAGCGTGCATAGTCGTATCCTGTAGGTCCCCAAGCGGGTTGGGATCCAATGTTAATACTTACATTTACCTGTGCGAATGCAGGTGTAGACAAGGCAAATATTGCCGATAACAAAGACGCGTAAAAATACTTTCTCATAGTTCCCTCCCTTTAATAAATACTAGGCATGCGTGCCTTGTTATATTATTAGGACAAGGAATAGGCTGTAAGGATTAATCGCAACTTTGTTAAAAAATGTAAAATTTAAACTACAAAGCGGCGGTTAAATCTGTAACAGATTCGGGCTGTAATATTTGAGTATTTATGTTATCTTTGTGCGATTTTAAAAACTTGCAAATTACATGGCTTTACAATGTGGCATCGTAGGTTTACCTAATGTTGGTAAATCAACTTTATTCAACTGTTTGTCTAATGCGAAAGCACAAGCGGCGAACTTCCCATTCTGTACTATCGAACCTAATATCGGTGTGATCACCGTTCCGGATGAACGATTAAATAAACTTGCTGAGCTGGTGAACCCGCAACGCATAGTTCCTAATACAATTGAAATTGTAGATATCGCGGGCTTGGTAAAAGGCGCCTCTAAAGGGGAAGGTCTTGGAAACCAGTTCTTAGGCAATATCCGCACGACAAATGCCATCATTCATGTGCTTCGTTGCTTTGATGATGGAAATGTTATTCACGTAGATGGATCTGTTGACCCGATTCGGGACAAAGAGATTATTGATACCGAGCTTCAACTTAAGGATTTGGATACTGTTGTGAAACGCATCCAGAAGGTTGAGAAGATGGCTAAGACTGGTGGTGACAAGGATGCTAAGCGTACTTTTGACATCCTTTCTATTGTTAAGGCACATTTGGAAGCTGGGAAGTCTGCACGTACAGCAGCTATCGAGGCTGAAGACTTCGAATTTATTGAAGACTTGGCCTTGTTGACGATCAAGCCTGTATTGTATGTATGTAATGTTGATGAGGCTTCCGTAAATACCGGGAATGCCTATGTTGACCGTGTTAAAGAAGCTGTTAAGGATGAGAAAGCGGAGGTTTTAATTATTTCTGCGCAGATCGAGTCGGAGATTGCTTCCTTGGAGTCTTACGAAGAGCGTCAAATGTTCTTGGATGACTTAGGTCTTGAAGAATCTGGTGTATACAAGTTGATTCGTGCAGCTTATTCGCTGTTAAACCTATTTACCTATTTCACGGCTGGTGTACAAGAGGTACGTGCCTGGACTATTGAGAATGGCTTTACGGCGCCACAAGCTGCTGGCGTAATTCATACGGACTTTGAAAAAGGATTTATCCGTGCTGAAGTGATTAAATACAATGACTTTATTGAGCTTGGATCCGAGGCAGCTGTTAAGGAAGCAGGTAAACTGTCTGTTGAAGGAAAAACTTACGTAGTTGAGGATGGTGATATTATGCACTTCCGATTTAACGTATAAATAATTATTATAATTAAAAAAGGGGTTTTCCAAATGGAAAACCCCTTTTTTATGGACTCGAAAGTCTTAGACTTCAAAGCCATATTTCGTATATATCGCCCTTGCAGCATCGCTTTTCATAAAGTCTACAAAATCTTTAGCGGCTTGCGCACGGGGTGCATTCTTCATCTCTCCTATCATATAAGTTGCACGAATATTATCAGCTTCAGGAATCGTTACCCCATCTACAGGATGGTTTTTCATCTTTTGGTAGACTATCTCCGAATGCCATACAGGAGCCGCATCAGCCTGCTTGTAGAGAATACGCATCGGGCTCTCCCTATGGTGAATTTTCGTCAGATAAGTAGACCCATCCTTTACCTTTTCTTCCATAATCCGCTTTTCCAAGGCTTCACCACCCTGCTTGCGATAAACACTCACAATCTGGCGACCAATCCCCTCCCAAGCAGGATTAGGCATAGCTACCTGCAAGTCTAATCGACTTAAGTCACGGATATGCTTTATTCCTTTAGGATTCCCCTGCTGCACCATAATGGCTAGCTTATTATAGGCATAAACCTCTGTGCGAGAGAAATGAGATGCCATGCTATCAATTCTATTCTTTCCTGCAGCATACACATCCGGCAGATGCGTTATCCGAAGATTACCCAAAGTTAAGGAGCCGCCTGCAATCTGCTTGGCGAGAATACCTGGAGGCAAGGTCTCCACAAAGATACGCTCATACTGTGGATGTTGCTGCTTAAAGGCTGCTAGGAGGTCGTCAATACACATAAATTGATTCCCCGCAAAGAAGATGACTAACTGCGGGTCTACAATATCCCCATAGAGGTCTGGCACATTGTTAATGCCAGGCACTGTAAAGTTTACGGCAGCGGCTGGTGGTATATTCCAGGGCGGATCAAATTGATGGTCCTGAGCGCTGGCGAATTGCGCCAAGCTGCTGGCCATTAGCAGATAAAGGTATTTAAAGTATTTCATTGGCTATATGATTTAATGGTTAAATATTCCGAGATTTTAGGCATAGCACAGCCCTTAAGCGACGTAGTGCCGCTTGTGAAAGTCCTTTAAAAGGCTATTGCCCTTAAATAATCGTGTTAAGGCTTAATGATCACCCAGCCATCAGCTGCGCGGATTACCAGCTCCCCATTCCCACTGGGTACATAGGCAATAAAGTCGTAGATCTGCGCTTTGGTCAGGTTACGCTCTTGCAGGGAGTTGGTGCATTGCGATACCTGCACTCCTTTTGTGATTAAATCTTTTAAATCATCCTCATAGGCTGAGGTCTTCAGCATGACTTCGGTACCCCCAGAGAAGGTTATAAGCTCCACACTTATCTTACCCTTTAAACGAGGATCATTGAGTACATTCCGAATATTTCGAAAGGCCTTCTTTACCTGATCTGGATTGTTGGTATCCAATTGATAGATGGCCTTGTAGCTCGGAAGGGTTGCTTCTGCGCCTTGAAATTGCACATTCTTCTTTAATAAACTAGCTGTGTCTTGTGCCTGTGCGGCATATCCCCCAAGGACTATAGCAGCTATTAGCATTATTTTTCTCATGGTTTATCTGTTTAGTTTTTCGTATTGTGGAGACGCTCCTTTGTAAAGTCTATATACGGGATTGCTGTCTCTAGCTATAATTTTGATAATGTGCGTTGATTTGAGCCTACCTCAAAGTTAAAGGGCCCATACTTATGCTGCTCGGCTGAAAGGTCATCTGCAAAGGGCGGATAGGCTGAGTCTTTAGGCTTCTTCTTTAAATTTGGATAGTCAACCTCCTTGTTTGCCTTTACAGGACGTACATGCGAATTAATATAGGCTGCGACATCATAGGCTTCCTCATCCGTTAACAAGGGCTCTTCTGAACTTGCCCCTAAGGGCATATTGCCTTTGATAAACTTCGCCGCGGTAAGCATTCTGGCCATACCTGCGCCATCGTTGAATGAGTCTGTGCCCCAAAGTGGCGGGTAAATATAGCCTGCGGCTAACTCCTGTGCGTCCTTACGCTGGCCTAAGCCATCGGTTTGGTGACAGCTAACACATTTCTCTGCATATACAAGCTCCCCATGCTTTAGGTCGGCTCTTCGATCAGGAACCGCTAACTTGACAAAGCCCTGCCCTTCTATCCGTGCTCCCACCTTTACATCCTTACTCAGATGCTTCATATAACTTACGATAGCGATCATCTCTGTACTGCCTATAGGTAGCTTGCGTCCGCTCATGCTCCGTTCAAAGCAGCCATTAATACGTTCTTCTAGTGTTGTGACCTTGCCTTCACGCCCGCTGAACATTGGAAATATGCCCGTTAGCCCTACATAGGGTGCTGCATAGGCTTTGGTTCCACCATCTAAGTGACAACTCGCACAAGCCAGGTTATTACCAGCATATACTTCACCAAATTTATTTGCGGGGCCTAGGTACAAGGCTGTTTGTTTGATTAGCTTTTCTCCATATGCAGCGGCCTCTCCTTCCTCTGTGTCTGGATATTCGGACATTTTAAAATCTGCGACATGTTGCAAAAAGGAGGCATCCTCTTTAGGACTAAGATTAGCTTTGTCCGCATGTTGAAAGCTAGGTGCCCAGCCTACAATCTGTAGCAGGATAAAGCCCACTACGCAGAGAAAGACGAGCCCAATAATTTTGGATTGTACTGCCAGCTTATTGACTTGCTGATATAGTTGCTCATTTGGATTAGGTTTAGGATTTGGTTTATTTTCCATAGCACAAACATAGGTCTATGCATACAAATACTAAAACGACAAATTGTTATGACCTATAACTTAAAATTATCACAGAGCGACTTATGTTTAACTACAAAACGCATAAACAACTCGGGCAAGCCAGAGAGTTCACCATGTAGATGTACCATATATAGACTTCTATTGATGGAAAATTGATCTACCTCAATCAGCCTTAACTGTCCATGATCTAGCTCATCCTTTACGGCATGTATTGACATAACGCCTATAGAATCCGTCAACTCCACATAGCGTTTAATAGACTCTGAACTAGCCATTTGAACCCTATTAAGCAAATCTTTACTTTCAATACCAAATTCCTTAAACCGCTGAAATACAATATCATTAGTTCCAGATCCTTGCTCTCGGAAGATAAACTCTTGGGCCTTAAGATCGGCAATTGCTACTGACTTGTTTTTGAAGATGGGATTTTCGGGTCTGGCAAACAGCACAATGCTATCATCCCATAACTTACTGTATTTTAAAGAACTCTCCTCGGCCAAGCCTTCCACAAAGCCAATGCCTATCTTCTTTTCATTTAACCAACGATCTACTTCGGCTGTATTTCCATTAAAGAGCTTTATACTGACATCTTGATGTTCCTTGACAAAGCCAGCAATTAGCTTGGGCATAATATACTGCGCTAAGGTCGTACTTGCTCCAACAATGAGTTGTCCACTAAACTGATTGCGTAGCAAGCCCAGCTTGTAATCCACCTGTTCGTACTCCTTCATAATTGATCGCACCCCTTCTAACAGGGTGTCGCCCGCCTCAGTCAGGACCAAGCCTTTGCCTTTACGTAGGAATAATGCCTGCCCTATACTGGACTCCAACTCATGTATATGCTTAGAAACCGCAGGCTGACTCACAAAGAGCTCTCGAGATGCCTTGGTAAAACTCAACTCTTTAGCGACTACATAAAATACTTTTATTCTGAAATTAATCTCTAACATATAGCTTTTTACTAGGTCTTGGAATTCTTCGGGCTAAATTAAGCATTATACTTTTAAGCCTTGTAAAAATAGGTCAAAAGACTGCGCTCATTCCGCCCCGCGCTACCCAGCTCAGGCATTAAAAGCTAGCTTACAGCCGCTTAGATTCGCACACTAAAAGTTAGAAATCAGGTAAACTTAAAGTGAATATTCTTAACCACATATGGCTTTGCAAGGACATTC
>JASLCA010000228.1 GCA_030146225.1 Sphingobacterium sp.
ATTTGGCTTACCCATTGGCGCTGCTATAGGAATTAGTATAGGGAATCTAGGCCTTTTGGCTGTAGGCTTACCGCTTGGTTTAGGGCTAGGCTATCTCCTTGGCACGTCTATGGATAAGAAAGCCGCAACAGATGGTAGACAGCTCGCTATAACCCTGAAGTAGGAGCTGCTTAATAGAGAGCACATCCCAAGGATTATTACTTATGATTAGAATCCCTGCAATAAACTTATGGATAACCACATGAAGCGATTAGAGATCCTTAAACACGATTGCATACAAAGGTTAGGGATTATAATCTAAAAATTTTTCAAAAATATTTTGTTTATTTTTGTAAAGCGCTGTATATTAGTTGTTAAGTATCGCAGTGCTACTGTTAAATGAGCTATCATTTATTAATAACCAATTTTATAAAACACTATGATTATGATTAAAAAAATAGTTACAGCGGTTTTTTTACTAGGTATAACAACTGCCACATTTGCAAATTCAGAACAACCTTCACATACGAAAGAATCAATAAGATTAAAATCCTGTACCTTAACTGTTGACTGTGGAAACGGAGAGACAGTCATTTGTAGATAACTCATGCTAGCATTGCGTACTTCTTAACTTATTGATGCTATGAAATATCTAACAACCATACTTTTACCGCTGGTTTTTACTGTTTTTTCATTCGGGCAAACAGCGACATTTTCTTATTATGCTATTACGAATAGCTCCTTTGAAGGCACACCTGAAGATGAACGTTTTTTGGATGACCTATATGCTGAAGGAACTTTGTTTGTGACTGATGGTTTATCGCTCTATAGAGAGCATCTTGCAGATTCGATCTTACAAAAAAGGATGGGGGGCGGTGCGGAAGGCATTAGCCGTTCTAAATTGAAAAGTGCACGAAAAGATCCTATAGGTGCCTTGTATTTAAAAGATTTTACTACAGAAACCTATCGTTCAAGAGTTAAATCCTATGATGGAAATGATTTTGGATTGGTTGAAGAACCCCTAGAGTCCATGAATTGGGTTGTGACCCAAGAGGAAAAGATGATCGGTAATTATCTCTGCATTAAAGCTAATGTAAATGTTTACGGGAGAACATGGGAGGCTTGGTTTAGCCCTGAAATCCCTGTTTCTGACGGTCCTTGGAAGCTGTATGGTCTTGCTGGACTGATCGTTGAAGCCAAGGATCTCGAAGGGAAATTTCGTTTTTTGCTAACAAAGGTGCAAATTCCAGCTACAGTGGAGTCAAAGGCAGAAATGGATCAATTGCGAAAGCAGCTGGCCGGGATGAAGTTCGGCGCTAAAACCGACTTTGTTAAAGCGGAGAATAAGAAGAAGGATGAAAGAAAAAGAGCCAGAATTGCTCGTATGACTGCTGCTGCAGGAGAGGATGCGCCTGATGTAGATATCAAAATTACCTTTGCGGAAACCATCGAAAAATACTAGGCTTTAAATCTTCTACCTGCATAGCTTATGGATATTAGGTATATCATTGCCGTTCTCTTCTTTTTGATATGGGCAAGTGCTGCTTGCAGTCAAGGACATTATATTCAAGGAACTGTAAGTACGCAAAATGATTCCCTTATGCAAGGCGTAACGGTTATAGCTAGAACTTGGGGTGAGGCCTCGACCATGCTTGGCTATGGGGTGACAAACTCGGCTGGACAATACCAAATCAGGCTTTCCTCGCTGCCTGTCCCTACAAAGATTAGGCTTACTTTTTCGGCCTTGGGTTTTCAAACTGTGATTGTCGAGAGCGAAATGCTAGAGAATAAGACTGTGGATGTAGTGTTGTCCGTAAAAGCTACGTTTATTGATGAAGTTGTCGTTCAAGGGCGTCCTACTGGTTTTAAAGAAAAGGGAGATACTACGCGGTATGCTATCAGTTCCTACATAGACAATACGGAACGAAATCTCGAAGATTTATTGGCGAAACTTCCTGGAATTGAAGTAAGTGATAAGGGAGTTGTTTCTTTTAAAGGAAAACGAATTGAAAAGGTGTTAATAGGAGGTGAAGATTTTTTTTCTTCCAATTACACGGTGCTGACCAAAAATATTGCAGTAGACCTTTTGCAAGGTATTGAAGCAGTAGAGCACTATGATGAAAGTACGGTGCTTAAAGATTACAGGTCTTCGGACAAGGTTGTGCTAAATCTTAAATTAAAGACTAATAGGCTTTCAAAGCCGATGGGGACGATAGACCTTTCTGCTGGAAGTGGGCATAGGCATAGTGTGAATTCCTCCTTGTTTTCACTTGCTGAAAAGCTAAAAATAGGCTTCTTTCTGAATAAAAATTCCATAGGAGAGCAAGCTATTTCTGATATCCGTGTAGAGCAGGAGGATATCGGAGATAAATTACCTCTTTCATTTGAGCTTCCGCAATATTTTGAGTTACCGCAAAGTAGATACCTAGCTAATAATGATTTCCTTGGGGCGACGCAAATCAATTATACTTGGAAGCCTGCTTATAAAATTTCATATGCTATTACAGTTGAAAAGGCAAAAGCAAGAACACATAATGCAGAGAATGTACTGTATCGTTTCTACGATACGTATGAGGATTTTGAATTTAAAAATGACTACAAACATCAATTACGCACTAAACGTTTATCGAATAATATAGCCTTGAAGTTAAAATTTAAGGATAAGGCGGAACTGCTTTATGATGGTCTTTTCATGTTTTCAAAAACTGATAGATCCTATACTTTAGCACGTTTAGATTTGGATAGATTGATACAGCAAAACAATATCAAAGATGAAACGGCAACAGCACATTATTTGACGTATAACTACAAGTTAAATCAAAGAAATGCCCTTAGTCTTAATTATAGTTTTCGGTACAAGGAGAGTCCATTTCAAAGGAGAAGTATGGAGCATGCTGCCTCTGCTGTAGCGGCTAAGCAGTATCCCGATTTTTTTTCAGGCAATCAATCTTTCAATTATGCAACGAGTCAGTCTGATGTGCATCTACAGCTCTATGGAGTCAATAGCTTCTTGAAGTATGAATTAGGTCTAAATGGGCTTGTACAGATGGAGATTTTACAGAATTATCCCCTAAATGATTATGCTGATTTTAGCCTGCAGAATAGGGCTGTAAGTAGTTATTTGTCACTTGTTAAGGGCCTTAAGTACGGGGAGCTCGGGATGAAAGGAACCATTCGAAGCGTGTTTTTAAGCATTAAAGATGCAGCCCCTAAGGAAGGATTCTTGTTTGTCGAGCCTAAGTTTTGGATGCATTATAATTGGAATAGGAAGTTTAAACTATCAATCGATTATGAATTACTAAATCGTGTTTCTCAGCTTTTTCAGCTGCAACCACAAAATATTTTTGTTGATTATTTCACGATGCAAAGAGGCATAAATATTATTCATACTGTTCTGAACCATATGGGCACTATAAGGCTGAGATATGCTGACCAGAATAGACAACTTATTGCTAGCTTATCCGCTACACTGAACTTATCGCAAAACCCTTATGTTAATAAAGTTAGTCTTGTTGGAGAGCAATTGCTATTAAACGAATTTTATGCTAGTGCTATAAATTTGTATTACCTCAGAAATCAATTGCAGACAGACTATTATTTGTCTTTTATCAAAAGTAATTTAAGAACGACATTAAGACATTCCAGCATTATGCTGGCCTCCGTTATTGGAGAAGACGACTTGCAGCGGAACAGAATGGAGAATAGCTATGCTGGAATAAAATTAAATACGGCTTTCTTGGAAAAACCATATGATTTTGGGGTTGAATGGGGGAAGACTTGGTCCCAACTCCGGGGAACCGCTGCAACATATGGGAAAAATGCTATGCAGAAAGTTGCGTTTACCGGAATTTTTAAATTGCCTTATAAAAGTACTTTTATTTTAGCAGCCGATAATTATTACCGCAGTACGTATTTGGGCTCAACTAATGCGACATTTATCGATGCTAGATATGTTTTTCCGCTTAAAAAAGCTGATTGGAAGATTACACTAGCGGTGCGTAATCTTTTAAATGAAAAAGTAGTAGCTGCTGTTCAAAATACGAATTATATCTTTTCAGAAAGTCTTTTTGAACTCAACAGTGCATATGTTTTATTGTCTCTTCGATTTAATTTAATAAAATGATTTGCCCTTTCTTATGTTGTCTTAATCATTGGTTAGGAAGGCCAAGAGGTTGTTTAGCGCATGCATCAGGGTCACAAATATAAAAGCGGTTCGTACCGTTGAGCGATTTCTAACATAGAGATAGGCCTGTATGGTCAATAATTTGGTAAGAAGGAAGGTCTTAAATAAGAATTAAAGCTTAGTTAACATATTGTTAAACTAGGCTTTATATCTTTGGGTATTGACTTGGCGAACGAGTATTAGAGAGGCGCTCAACTACTCCCTTGTCAAAAAGTAGATGCGGATAGGTTTATAAAGAATATTAAGTATGAAAGCGATTATTATTACAACCGATTTGTCCAATCCGGCAGCGAATGCAGCCTTATATGGAGCTGCTTTTGCCAACCGTATTGGCGTTCAAAAAATACTGCTATATTATTCAATTGTGCATACCTATAAGGCTGGAAATACACCCTTGTCTATGGAGATTCAGGCTATGGAAAAGGAGGTCGGGCTTTTGGCTTTGTCCAAGCTTAAGGATCAAATCCAAGAAATAGTTAATGATCAAGTCAGCATAGTGCCTATAGTTAATGGCTTGCCTTTGCTAGAGGGAATTGAAGAGCTGATTCATGATTTTAAGGCTCAATTGGTGGTAGTAGGTAGTACGGGAAGAGGCGGTCTTGAACGCTTTATGCTCGGAAGCAACACCATTCAACTTGCTAACTCCTGCACAGCACCGCTTCTCATCGTGCCTGAAGAGGCCAGATTTAGCATGGTGGAAAGTATTGTATTTGCATCTGATCTTGATGATGTGGATACGCACACACCAGTGGCTTTGTTAAGCCTATTGACACTGAAACTCCCTGCTAAACTTTTGGTACTTAATGTATCACTTAAAGGAAAGCGCGTAAGCATAGATTCTATTCCTGAACAATACAAAATATATGACTTGCTAGAAGCAATTTCTCCTAGCTATCATTATCCAAAAGGAAGTTCTGTAGCAGGTGAAATTATGGATTTTGCCAAAGCGAATGATGCCGGTCTAATTATTACTGTGCCGCGTGGAAAGGGTTTCTTCGAAGGCCTGTTTCGCCAAAGTACCACAAAGCAATTAGCCCAGCAGACGCATATTCCCCTGCTTGTTGTGAAGTCCTGATACTATTTAAAGAAGTTTTCTTTTCGGCTGAACTCGGTCTACATTTCTAAACGAGCTGATCCGTAATTGGGCGTTGGTTTGCTTATTATGTAAGATGGCTTGCGGGTAGGTAAAGCATAGTGCTAAAAGTATGTTCATAGGGCTAATCCACGCTGAACAGCCCTTCATATTAGGTTAATCCAATTAATGCCAGTTATGCTAAGGTTGGTGTTATGTTCCATATGGGCTGTTTTAATCGATAGCCTAACACACTTTTAAAAAGCGCTTTAAATCGTTTAAAGACACTTTTCGAATTTGTCCCCCCCTTTGTCCCCCTCCGTTTATTTGTATTTACACGAATTAATATAATCTTACACGATTAGTTGTGATAGTCCAGTTTATACATGGGGTATTAAGTTAATTATTAACGATTATTTTTTTGCACGGCAAAAGGTCGTGCAGCTTTTTATGAATACAATTTTTTTCAACATGCAGCATAG
>JASLCA010000265.1 GCA_030146225.1 Sphingobacterium sp.
CTCGTCTTTAGTTGCTGGCCAAGGTGCATCTTCTAAATGCGATGCTAGTTCTAGTGTCCAATACATATCTAATAATTTATATTTGCTATTTGCGCAAAAATAACATAATTATTCACTAAATCAAGGTTAAAGAAAGATTTATTCCGCGGTTTATGTTAACTATTTGGTTGTGAGTGATTAAAATATTAAATTTTTTCAAAATCTGTTCCTTTTTCTTTGAGGGCATCTAGGCGTGGGCGTACCGACTTGATATCGGGATTGGGATAATCTTTTTCCACTAAGCCATCTCGCAAGCGGACGATGCGATGCGCATGCTGTGCAATATCCTCCTCATGCGTAACGAGAATAATGGTGTTTCCCTTGGCATGTATATCCTCTATAAGCCCCATAATCTCAATTGATGTTTTAGTGTCCAGGTTTCCCGTAGGCTCATCTGCAAGTATAATCGAGGGTTCATTGACCAATGCCCGCGCTACGGCTACCCGTTGCCGCTGGCCACCAGAAAGCTCATTGGGACGGTGATCTACACGATTGCCCAAGCCTACATTGTCTAAGGCCTTGCGCGCCCGCTCTTCCCTAGCTTTTTTTCCGAAGCCCGCATAGATTAAGGGAAGGGCCACATTGTCTAGGGCTGAACTCTTAGGTAAAAGGTTGAACGTTTGAAAGACGAAGCCTATCTCCTTGTTTCGGATAGCGGCTAGATCATTTTCAGTCATATCGGATACATCGATCCCATTGAGCACATATTGACCTTTAGAGGGCGTGTCTAAACAGCCTAAAATATTCATCAATGTGGACTTTCCAGACCCTGATGGCCCCATTAAGGCCACAAACTCACCCTTTTTTATGCGTAGGGAGACAGACTTTAAGGCATGAATTTCTTCTGTGCCTACAATATACTGTCTACCAATATCATCAATCTGAATTAAATATTCATTATTCATATAATTATAAATAAGTAGCTGTTAAGTTACGATTTATTATGATTATCCCAATAATATTTCAAGCGGCTGTAAACCATTTGCTCCATGTCCTCAGCAGCCTGTTCTTGTAGACTAGCCGGGTCTATAGGGCTTAAGACCTTCACCTGTATAATGCCAGGTCTAGATCCAAATCTTTTTCCATCATCCCAGAGTATCTCCCATGCATTTAAAATAACGACGGGTAGCAGCAGCTTGTTGTTTTCCTTGGCTAAGCGAAAGGCCCCTTTTTTAAAGGGATGCAGGCGTGGGGGGTACTCATCATCGATCTTTCCTTCGGGGAATATAACCAAGGAACGGCCTGCATTTAGAAATGATTCGGCCTGTTTAAAGGCTTTAAAGGAGGAGCGTTTGTTCGCTCTATCCACTGGGATGTCTATGGTTTGAAAGAATATTTTGGTAACGGGATTTTGCAGCAACTCCACCTTGCCCATAAAAGAACAGGGCTGTTTCGCCACTGCATCTAAAATACTAATATCTAGCATAGAGCTATGATTGGGACAGATAATATAGGGCAGTGACCAATCTATGGCTTGTTCATAGCTGACTTGGATACGTATGCCTGCTATGCGTAAGGCATTCCGACTGATCCACTTTCTTACCGCTGCTAACTTCGCATAGTTGTTATCGGGCTGTAGGGCCAAGTAACGTAGATATGGATAGGTTAAAAGAAAGCAGAAAAGCACCAAGAAGTAAAACAGGTAGAGGTGAAATTTTCGCAGTAGGTAATTCATGTTTCCAAAGATATAAAATATGCTTTAGGAATTTAGGGCGATCAAAAATAGGCTAAAGAGCCTGGGCTTTGGGGGAAAGCTGCTCTTAAAGATAAAGGAGCCCCTTGTGCAGGGGCTCCTTTAATATGATTATTTGCTGAGTTCAGCGAAGTTTTTAAAGAAGGAAGGGATAGTCTCAATGCCCTTTAAGTAGTTCTCAATACCATACTTCTCATTTGGGGAGTGTAGGTTATCGCTATTGAGGCCAAAGCCTAAAAGAACAGTTTTAACACCCAGTTCTTTTTCGAATAAAGCTACGATAGGAATTGAACCCCCACCACGTGTTGGGATAGGCTTTTTATTAAAAGCTTCCTCTAATGCTTTTTCAGCTGCTTTATAAGCGATGCTGTCCGTAGGTGTTACCACAGGCTCGCCACCATGATGCGGCTTAACCAGTACCTGCACAGAAGCTGGAGCCATGCCTTCAAAATGCTTTTTGAAAAGATCGGTTATGCGTTGTGAATTTTGGTTAGGTACCAGACGCATAGAGATCTTAGCATAGGCTTTAGATGGTAATACCGTCTTCGCGCCTTCACCAATATATCCACCCCAGATACCGTTTACCTCTAATGTAGGACGGATGCCTGTTCTTTCAATTGTTGTATAGCCTTTTTCTCCCCAAACCTCTGCAACAGCAAGGTCATCTTGATAAGCCGTAATATCAAATGGAGCTTTATTTAGGGCTTCTCGCTCTGCTGCGGACAGTTCCACTACATCATCATAGAATCCTGGGATAGCGATATGATTGTTCTCATCATGTAGCGAAGCGATCAACTTAGCTAATATCGTTGCTGGATTGGCTACTGCACCACCGTATACCCCGGAGTGTAAGTCTCTATTTGGACCTGTTACCTCTACTTCTACATAAGAAAGACCCCGAAGTCCCGTCTCTAGGGAAGGATTTTCAAGGCTAATCATGGAGGTATCTGAAATAACGATTACATCACTTTTTAAACGCTCTTTATTTGCTTGTACAAAGGTGCCAAGGTTTACCGAGCCAACTTCTTCCTCACCTTCAATCATAAACTTTACGTTGCAAGAAAGCTCATTATTGACCATCATATATTCAAATGCCTTTACATGCATATAGAATTGACCTTTATCATCTGCTGCGCCACGGGCATAAATATTGCCATCGCGAACCGTAGGTTCAAAGGGTGGAGTTTCCCATAATTCTATTGGATCAGCTGGCTGCACATCATAATGTCCATATACCAAGACAGTAGGCAAGGAAGGGTCAATTAATTTTTCGCCATATACGATTGGGTTACCAGCCGTAGCACAGATTTCTACCTTGTCAGCTCCAGCATCTTTTAACTTCTGGGCTACAAATTCAGCAGTCTTATTAATATCATCTTTAAATTTGGCATCTGCACTTACAGATGGGAAACGCAATAAAGTGAACAATTCTTCTAAAAATCTATCCTTATTGGATTGCACATATTCTTTTATCGTTTGCATATTTTTAAGCTTTTTACAAAGCTACATAATTAATAGCTTTAATAGGGCGTGAACATTTTTCTTATGGAAAGAGCTTTGTACTTGCATCTAATTTGAAAGAAGTATTGTTAAGTTGTTGTTAAAATATTGACCTCAAGTAAAAAATGCTTCTAAAAAATGTTAATTTTGCCAGCATATAATGCGCGTTGATCAGTTGTTTATTAATTGTTTAGCCTAGGTATTGCAGCTTTTTTAAAGCATCCAAGTGCCAAAGAAGTGTTCGCTGCTTTTGGTTAAGGATTTTTTATTGCTGTTTTTATACCTAGTTATCATTATGTTGAAGTTTTAACTACTGAATTCTTATTGAAGTTTGCGAATTCCGGGAAATACTGTTTTTCAGGATGCATTATTAGACGCTAACCCTTATTTATGAAAAGATTGATGCTACTGCTGAGCATTTATTGTTGTTGCAGTATGACTATCCTTTATGGACAGACCAAAATTACCGGCCAAGTACGAGATGATGCCGATCAACAGCTTAAGTTGAAAGATGCTTTAGTGATGTTGCTACGTGCAAAGGATTCTATTCTGATTGATTTTGCTAGAGCTGATGAACAAGGAAAATTTAGTTTAGTTAAAAAGATACCTCAAGATTACTTGTTAATTGTGAGTTATCCCAAGTATGCTGATTTTTTTCAGTCTATCAGTTCTCCCAATGATGTGGCACTTGGAGAGATTAAGCTTGCCAATGTGAGTCACCTCTTGGAAGAAATAAAGGTGACAGGACGCATGGCAATTACAATTAAAGGAGATACCACGGAGTATAATGCGGGAAGCTTTACTGTAGAAAAAAATGCGAAGGTCGAAGATCTCTTAAAAGTCTTGCCCGGAATTTCTGTGGATGCGGCTGGAAAGATTACCGCCCAAGGGAAAACCGTTAAAAAGGTATTAGTGGATGGGGAGGAGTTCTTTGGGAATGATCCGACCTTGGTAACCCGTAATATACGTTCGGACATGGTGGATAAGGTACAAGTCTATGAGAAGAAGTCGGATGTAGCTGAGCGTACCGGAGTAGATGATGGACAGCGTGAGCAGACAATTAATGTAAAGCTTAAGGATAATGCCAAGAATGGCATCTTTGGAAAGGCTCTTGCTGGTGGGGGAACTGAGGATTACTATATGGGGCAATTGATGATTAATAAGTTTAAGGGGAGTCAGAAGATTTCAGCCTATGGTCTGTTTGGGAATAATGCTACAACCAGCTTAAGCATGGATGATGCCGAAAAGTTTGGCGGCGACTCTGGGGTCTCCTATGGGGATGAGGGATCTATAATGATCAGCTCTAGACAAGATGATTTTTCGGGTGAAGGTGCCGTAGGAGTTCCGAGGGCTGTAAACACTGGCGTAAGTTTCTTCGACAAGTTTACTGGAGATAAGCACAAGCTAAATTTAAATTACAAGTATGGCCGAATTGCTACTGATGGAACCGATGAAACCTTACAATCTGGCTTGGTAAATAATAACGCTAGAAAAGAGATTAGTAATGAAAATGATCTAAATCGCTTTAGTTTACGGTATGACTTTGCAATCGATACCTTAAATAGTCTTTTGATTTCCAGTCATGTGGCTCGCAAGAATAGTTGGACAAACAGTACCCGGAGCGCACATCAGTTTAATACAAGTCTAGATACGACGGTACGGGAGCTTACCAATGAAATTATAGACAATCTGACCAATAGCTATCGGCTATCGGCTTTGTTTACGCATAAGTTTCTTAAGAAAGGGCGGTCCTTTAGCTTTGATGGAGAGTTTAAACATGATGAAACCAAGGGGGGCGGAAGTTTATTTGCCAATGTAAGGAACTACCTCTCCAATACGGATTCGATTACTGATCAAGTAAAGAATAGATTGCAGTCCTCGCAAATGCAAAGAGGAGCCTTTACCTATACGGAGCCTTTGTCTAAAACCTTGGTTTTGGCCTTGACTGCTGGTCTTGTAAGTAGTAAAAACAGTTCTTTACTCGAGTCTTATAATAAGTCTGCCGAAGGTAACTATGATGATTTAGACCGTGCTTATAGTAATAATTATGATTTTGATCGATTGAGTAGTAATTATAAGCTAGCCTTAAATTATATGACGACAAGCTTACGTGCTAGCTTGACGAATAGCCTGAATAATGACCAGTTAAAGCAGCTTAATAAGTATACGGCGACTTCCTTAAAGCGTGATTTTTTAACCTATAATCCTTCTTTAAGTGTGAATTACGCTATTTCGAAAAGTAAGCATGTATGGCTCCGGTATTCTGGAAACAATCAATTACCTTCCTTAAATCAGATTCAACCTATTCAAGATAATGCTGATCCATTAAATCGTTATATCGGAAATGAAAACCTGAAGCCCACCTTTACGAACAATATAAACTTAGGCTTTAACTCCTTTAAGGCCCTGTCGGGCAGTTACCTGTATCTGGGGGCTAATGCAAGTCAAACGAATGATCCAATGGTGATGAGTATTCGTGTGGATAATGCCGTAAACTATTACGAATGGCAAAACATCAATGGCAATGCGAATACTTATTTTGGATTTTGGGGTGGATATTATCAGAAATTGTTTAAAAAACTTGGCATTAATCACTCTCCTCAACTACAGATCAGTGCGGCAGAGAACTACAACTTCTTTAATGCGGAGCTAAATAAGGTTAATACCAATAATATTAGTTTTGTCTATACCCTGAATAGAGAAACCTTGACGGGCTTGAACTTCAGCATTAATTTGGGACCTTCTTACAAGACCATGCGTTCAAACTTGCAGCCTGAGGTTAATAGTGATGGCTTTGTATTTAATAGCAATGGCGCTGTGTCGTATTTCTTCTCCAAGACCTTTAAGGTATATGTTAATTACGATTATAACTATGAGGCGGCCACCGCTGCTTTCGCCGACAAGTTTGAGCAATTTTTAATTCACCCTGGAATTAGTAAAAAATTCCTAAAGAATGAATCCTTAATGTTAGACTTTACGGTGAATGATTTGCTGAACAACAATAAGGGCTTTAGTCGTTCTGCTGTAAACTCAGTCTTTACAGAAAGACGTTATGACACTATTCAACGCTACTATATGTTGAAATTGTCCTGGGATTTTACAAAAATGTTTATTAAATAATCTGAAGAACAATGAAATCATTTATAACCATATTACTCGTTTTAGTTAGCATGCAATCAATTACTGCGCAGCATGCCTACTTTGGACGCTCCGGAATTATCAGCTTTGATAAGACGATGTATATGAAAAATATTGTGCGCAAGCAGTATATTGACAAGGCGGATGCCACTTCTAAAGCATATTTTGAAGCAATGATGCCAAGCATACCAGAAAATGTTGTCTTAAAGAAAAGCCTCTTGTTTTATGGGGATGAAACGCTATTTGAGCCGCAGAAAGGATTAGCAATTGAGCCAGCTGTACAGGGGCAGATAATGATGTTTGCTTTGGATTTTGATACCCAGACTTTGTCGAACCTAAAGACCAAATCCTACAGGCGCTTTAATAATATTGTAGGGGAGAAGATGATTATTCAAGATACCATGAAGGGAATGACTTGGCGGCTCACGGATGAGTATAGAGATATCGCGGGCTATGCATGTAGACGCGCAAATGGCCTTACGCCTGACTCGATCTATGTGGTGGCTTACTTTGCTAATGAGATCCCTGTAACTGGCGGGCCTGAGTCTATAAATGGCCTTCCAGGCATGATATTGGGATTAGTAGTGCCCAGTCAACATGTATCTTACTTTGCTACAAAGGTGGAGTTTAGGGATCAGCTTGTCTTTGATACCAAAAACTTAGACAATAAGAAAGTCAAGATTGTGAACAGACAGGGCTTTACGGATATGATTCTCTCGAGTATGAGCTGGCTAAATAAAGAGACCAAGGATTATATTGTTGAACTAGCCTTGCTTTAAGGCGAGTTCAATACTAAAAAAACCCTGATTAGCCATGCTAGTCAGGGTTTTTTTATAAATAGAAAGACGATTACTTAACGTCGTTTTTCTTAGATGTAACTTCGTTACGGATTTCTTGTGCTAATGTTTTGATGTCTTGTAAACCTTTACGTACACGCGTACCAGCAGCAGAATTACCATTGTTGAAGAACTTGTCCGCATCAGCTTCAATAGAAGCTACTAAGCTTTTTAATTTGTTGTAGTTTTCCATTTTGAATTATATAATTTTAGTTTTTATTAATTAATATTCTAAGATATCATAAATATACAAAAACAATGAAATAAAGCGCAATTTTTGTATTTAATTTAATAAAATAAATTTGCTGTAAGGCTACTAGTCAACTATTTTCAATTCGTCAATGATGTTTTTTGCACCTGCAAATTTATCAATTATGAAAAGTACGTAGCGAATATCAACAGAAATTGTACGTTGCAATTTCGGATCAAAAATAACATCTCCAGCCATTGCTTCTATATTCCCATCAAATGCTAGGCCAATCAATTCTCCATTTGCATTTAATACTGGAGAACCTGAGTTACCGCCTGTAATATCTTGATCACTTAGGAAGTTGACAGGCATATACCCCGTTTTATCGGCGTAGCGGCCATAATCTTTGGTCTCATACAATTCCATCAAACGCTTTGGTAAATCAAATTCTTCATCATTTGGCTTGTACTTAGCGATTGTTCCTTTTAAAGTTGTGTAGTTGTTTACCTTCGCATCGTTGCGTGGATCAGCTGGCAATCCTCTGACAGTACCATAAGTCAAACGTAAGGTAGAGTTTGCATCTGGATAGTATTTGCCATTTGGGTTGGCTGCTAAAACACCTGCAATATATTTACGGTGTGCAGCTTGAAATTCATCTGCTAATTTCTCACTTTCTGGTGAACTTTCACGGTATTTAGTCATTAGCGCTGAAGAAATAAGATACAAAGGATCATTTTCTACGCGTTCCGCAGATGGATTTGCTAAGAAAGCTTCTAGTTGTGCTTGGGATCCAAAGATACTAGTTGCAAAAGCAGACTGAATATAAGCTTGGAAATTTCCATTATGCTGTGCTGCAAGTTCTGCAATATACGGCGCAACTT
>JASLCA010000280.1 GCA_030146225.1 Sphingobacterium sp.
TAAGTGCAAAAAAAAGGAGCAATCTTATAATTGCTCCTTTTTTCTAATCGATAAACTGCTGCATGTCGATAAGTCGTTTATATAAGCCTTTTTGGGCTATTAACTCTAAGTGTGAGCCCTCCTCAGCCACTGTCCCCGCCTCTATCACGACAATCTTATCCGCATTTTGAATGGTACTTAAGCGGTGCGCAATAACCACTGTGGTGCGGTTTTCCATAAGCTTATAGAGTGAGTCTTGAACTAATTTCTCGGACTCGGTATCTAAGGCAGAGGTTGCTTCATCCAAGAGCATAATCGGTGGATTCTTAAGCACCGCCCTAGCAATACAGATGCGCTGACGCTGCCCCCCGGAAAGCTTAGCGCCCCGATCCCCAATATTAGTTTCGTAACCTTTCTCCGTCTTCAGAATAAATTCATGCGCATTGGCAATCCTAGCAGCCTGCTCCACTTCTTCTTGGGTAGCTGATTCATTAGCAAATGCAATATTATTAAAGATGGTATCATTAAAAAGGATAGACTCCTGATTAACTGTACCCATTAAATTTCTAACAGAGTTCTGCGTTAAGTCTCTTAAATCTTTCCCATCTAAGTAAATGCCACCAGAAGAAACATCCATAAATCTCGGGATAAGATCCACCAAGGTTGACTTTCCGCCTCCAGAAGGCCCTACCAAGGCTACCGTCTTACCTTTTGGAATTACGAGATTTATATCAGCCAGCACTTTCTTGTCACCATAGGCAAAACTTACTTGCTTAAATTCAATCGTATTATTAAAGCTTTCAATAGCTACTGCATCCGCTTTGTCGGTAACCAGGCTTTTCTCATCCACCAAGTCCAACACCCGCTCGCCTGCTGCAATCCCCGAATGTATACCAGAGAAAGCATCTGTAAGGGCTTTTGCCGGACGCATCACCTGAGAGAAGACAGCGATATACCCAATAAATTCTGAGGCCTTTAAATCCCCTTCGCCACTTAAGACAAGATTACCACCGTATAGTAAGATAATAGCCACCATAGCAACCCCCAACAATTCTGAAACTGGGGAGCCCATCTGCTGACGACGTGCCATACGACGCATAATCTTAGAATAGTTAGAACTTTCATTGTTAAATCTATCATTAACAAATGTGGTGTCATTAAATGCCTTAATAATCTTAATCCCTGAAAGTGCTTCATCCAGATAGGATATCATATTCGCGTAAGACTGCTGCCCTTCTTGCGCCTGCGTTTTAAGTTTCTTAACAATTCTAGAGATAAAAAAGCCCGAAATCGGTATCACCAAGATGGAGAAGAAAGTAAGCTGTGGGGACAAGGAGAAAAGTACAAAGATATAGGCCAACAACTGAAGCGGCTCTTTAAATACAACCTGCAAAGTGCCTGTCACAGAATATTGTACAACCTGCACATCTGATGCAATCTTTGAGATAATATCCCCTTTACGTTGATTGGTAAAATAGCCTAAATGTAAATCCATCACATTATTAAAAACAGATTTACGCAAGTTTAGTAAGGTATGAATCCGCAGGTTTTCCATAATACGCTGCGAAAGATAGCGAAATAGATTACTGATAAAGACCGAGATAATTATGACAATACAGACATACTTTAAGGCTTCGTAAGGGCCAATATCGTAGTACAGCTTGTCGGCATAATAGGTAAACCAACCTCCAATATCATCAATCCCAGTTGGCTTAACAGGGCTTGTTACGGCTTCAAGGCCAGCATCCCCAGTACCTTTAAACAGAACTTGCAACAAAGGAACAAGCAATGCAAGATTTAAGGTGCCAAAAATAACGGTAATAATCGTACAGATAATATACGGAATAGCGTATTTTTCAATAGGTTTTGCAAAGGAAAGCAGTCTAAAGTATGTTTTCATGAAATACAATAAGCTACAAAAGTAACAAAACCCCGCTGTATTATATAACAATGTATTGCATGAAAATGCGGATTCGCCTTTTCCATGGAGTTAATCCACATTTACACACAATTAAATCACCGCTATTTTACCAAAATCGAACAAAGCCCTAAGGCTTATAGCCTACAGCAAACTATCCTCTTTATCAATAAGGAGTCTCAATTTTATCCAATTCAGCAAGAAAGCTATCATTCTTTGCAGAATTTTAAATAATCCCAGCTTTTTTGAATGATTGTTCCGTATTATCTGTAAATTAGGCAGCTTAAATTGGGCATACAGGATGAACATTAAAGTTGCAAATAGGCTACAACAAACAGAGGAGTACTACTTCTCCAAAAAGCTTAGAGAGATCGATGCGATGAATAAGAACGGTGCACAGGTGATTAACCTGGGCATTGGCAGTCCTGATTTGCCTCCGCACCCGGAGGTGATTCAGGTTTTATGTGAAGAATCAGCTAAGGCTAATCAGCATGGTTATCAAAATTATAAAGGATCACCTATACTGAGAAAAGCCATGGCCGACTGGTATGCTCGATATTATACTTCGACAATCAACCCCGATACAGAGATCCTACCCCTAATCGGGTCTAAGGAAGGAATTGTACATATCTGCATGACTTACCTACAAGAAGGTGATGAAGCCCTTGTGCCTAATCCAGGCTACCCTGCTTATACCAGTGCTGTACGGCTTACGGGGGCAACCATCGTTCCTTATACGCTTTCGGCAGAGCAGGATTGGATGCCAGACTTAGAGGCATTGGCAGCTACAGATCTCTCAAAAGTGAAGCTGATGTGGATTAACTATCCACACATGCCTACAGGGGCCTTGGCTACCGAAGCCTTATTTGAGAAGCTGATTGCCTTTGGCAAGAAACATCAAATATTGATATGCCATGACAACCCGTATAGCTTTATCTTAAATGACAAGCCCTTAAGCATTATGTCCGTTGCAGGTGCCAAAGAGGTTGCCTTGGAGCTAAACTCTTTAAGCAAGTCCTCCAATATGGCAGGCTGGCGCATAGGCATGCTGGTCGCAGCTGAGGCGCGTATCAATGAGGTTATGCGCTTTAAGAGCAATATGGATTCCGGCATGTTCCTGCCGATGCAACTGGCCGCAGCAAAGGCACTCAGCCTAGATGCAAGCTGGTACACATCCTTAAATGAAGCCTATAGCTTGCGCAGAGAGCGGGTATATGCAATTATGGATGAGTTGGGCTGTAGCTATACAAAGAATCAAGTCGGGCTCTTTGTCTGGGCGAAAATCCAGGCTACGGAAAAGGACTGTTATGCGCTTACAGACAAGGTCCTAAATAATTCTCAAGTATTTATAACACCGGGTGGCATATTTGGCTCTGCTGGAAACAACTACATTCGAATCAGCTTGTGCGCGAAGCTAGCGGTCTTGGATCAGGCCTTAAATAGAATTAAAGAAAGATAATTTAATATTGCTCTTAAGAAGATGAACATAGCTATAGTCGGTATAGGACTTATAGGCGGATCTATTGGTATTCGCTTGAAAGAAACCAAGTTTTGTACGCAAATAATTGGAGTTGAAAAGAATGAGGCCAACCAAAAGAAAGCATTGCAGCTTGGCCTTGTGGATGCTATCCAAAGCTTGGAAGAGGCTGTAAAATCATGTAAGGTTATTATACTTACCATACCTGTAGATGCCATTATCAAGGTGCTACCAGGCATACTTGATTTAGTAACTGATCAGGTGGTTATCGATATGGGCTCTACCAAGACCAATATTTTAACGGCTATTGCTGAACATCCCAAACGGGGGCGTTATGTGGCTGCACACCCGATGGCTGGTACAGAATACTCAGGCCCTGAGGCTGCCATAGCGGATCTATTCAAGGATAAGATGATGGTTTATGTGGAGGCATTCAAGTCGGATGAAGATGCCTTTGAGCTTGCTGAAGCTATTACCGAGCAGTTGGAGATGAAAACCTCCTTTATGAATGCGGATGAACATGATGAGCATACGGCTTACGTGTCTCATATCTCCCATATGACTTCATTTGCCTTAGCGCTAACGGTCTTGGAAAAGGAAAAATCGCAGGGTAGGATTTTTGAATTGGCTGGTTCTGGCTTCCAATCTACGGTGCGCTTGGCAAAGTCCTCTCCTGATATGTGGACCCCGATCTTTAAGCAGAATCGAAGCAATGTATTGGAAGTCTTGGAAGAGCATATTAAGCAGCTTCAAAACCTTTATAACAAGCTTAATGAGGAAGATTATGTGGGCTTACACAAGCTGATTAAAAAGTCAAATAAGATCAAGCGAATTATAAAATAGCTGCTGCGTTAAACCGTGAAATTGTTGATTGTCAAAATCCACTTGTGATTCTACAATTTCACGGTTTAAAATATTTAAAAAGAAAATTTGCAACATATATAGTAATAACTTACATTTGTTACATTATTAGTAAAAAATGAATCCATTCTTCACTATTCATAATCATATGCATCATCGCCAGATTGGCGATATGTAATTTTTATGTTTCTACGTGAAGCAAAACTCCCCGGATCATTATTTCTTGTTATTAATAATTTATACATCAAAAAGTCTATATTTTGAAAAATCTTAAAATTGCTATCCAAAAGTCGGGTAGATTAAACGAAAAATCCGTTCAACTACTTAAAAACTGTGGATTAGTATTTGAAAACTATAAAAGCTCCCTTATCACTACTGTCAATAACTTTAACTTAGAAATCCTGTTTTTACGCGACGATGATATTCCTGGTTATGTCGCGCAAGGCATCGCAGATCTGGGCATCGTGGGAGAGAATGTGATCGATGAGACCCAAGCTGATGTAAACTACCTACAACGCTTAGGCTTTGGAAAGTGTACGCTTAAGCTTGCGGTATCCAAGGATTCAGCAATTAAGGAGCTAGCAGATCTAAATGGCAAGTCCATTGCGACCTCCTACCCTGTTATCCTACAGCAATTCTTAAAGGGACAGAACATTACGGCTTCTATACAAGAAATATCTGGTTCAGTAGAGATTGCACCTGGCCTCGGCTTAAGTGATGCGATATGCGATATTGTATCTACTGGTGGAACCTTAAAGAGCAATGGCTTAAAGCCTTTTGCCGATGTACGGCATTCGGAAGCTATCTTAATAGGCCGCAAAGGGATTGAGGTTGACCCAACGCTATGTGAATTATTACAGCGTGTACAGTCGGTCTTACGCGCGAAGGAAACTAAATATGTGGTCCTAAATGTTGAAAAAGAAAACCTTCCATTAATTACAGAGTTGTTACATGGGGTTAAGAGTCCTACGGTAATGCCCTTAGCAGAGGAAGGCTGGGTAGCCGTACACACGGTTATTACGGAGGACGACTTTTGGGACAAGATTAATAAATTAAAAGCCGCGGGCGCACAAGGTATTGTTGTGATGCCTATCGAGAAAATTATCTTATAATATGCTAAAAAGCTATCTACATAAAGATTTAGGTCCTGAGGATATTCAGCGACTGATAAGCAGGAATAATGATGAAAGCCAGCACGTTCAAAAGCGTGTGGAAGTTATTATTGATCAAGTACGCCGTCAGGGGGATATTGCTTTAAAGGATTTTGCGAAGCAATTTGATCAGGTCGATTTAGAACTTTTATACTTGGATAAGGATACCATCGCGGAATCTGCGATGAATATTTCTAGGGATCAACAACGTGCTTTAGAAATCGCCTTTCAGAATATACACCGTTTTCACAGCACGCAGCTTAAGCGAGAACGTACTGTAGAAACTATGCCAGGGGTTAAATGCTGGCGCGAGTCTCGCCCTATTCAAAAGGTAGGTTTGTATATCCCTGGGGGCACAGCTGTATTGCCAAGCACATTATTGATGTTGGGTGTTCCCGCACGGATCGCAGGCTGTAAAGAGATAGTGGTATGCTCACCCCCGCAACTGGATGGCAAGATTAACGCAGCTGTGGCCTATTGCTTACACCTTTTAAAGATAGATCGTATTTATTTAGTGGGAGGTGCACAAGCAATTGCCGCCATGACCTTTGGCACGGATACTATTCCAAAAGTTGACAAAATATTTGGCCCAGGAAATCAATATGTTACGAAGGCCAAAAACCTGATTCAGAGCATGAGCAATGTCAGCATCGACATGCCTGCTGGTCCTTCAGAGGTGCTTGTAATTGCGGATGAAACTGCAAATGCAGCTTATGTAGCTGCGGACTTATTGGCGCAGGCTGAACATGGTGCTGACAGCCAAGCCATATTGGTAACGATGGATGCTTCTTTTGTAGATGCTGTAAACAAGGAGTTGGCTAGACAGGTGGAGCAGTTGCCTCGCGCTTATATAGCGAAACAGGCGCTTGAAAATTCCTATGCTGTGGTCGTGGATACGTTAATGGATGCAATGCATTTTTCAAATGAATATGCCCCGGAGCATCTGATCTTAGCGCTACAGGATTGGGAACCTATTTCCCGTAAGATTATCAATGCTGGATCGGTCTTTTTGGGCCATCTAACACCGGAAAGTGCTGGGGACTATGCTTCTGGCACAAACCATACCCTGCCTACTAGCGGTTATGCTCGCTCCTACTCAGGAGTATCGGTGGATTCATTTGTAAAGAAAATAACCTTTCAGCATATTAATGAGGAGGGCTTGCAACAGATAGGCACGACCATTGAAATCCTGGCTGAGCTAGAAGGTTTGCATGCACATAAAAATGCAGTAAGCATTCGGAAATAATTTAAGGACTGACCATATGGTTGGTCCTTTTTAAATATTTTGCATGTTTATACTATTAAAGCCTCGTTTTCTTTTTAAAACAGGGCTTTTTTGCAAGTAGAAGCTGCGTGTTTTTGTTGGTTCTAAGTGCAAATTTATTTAACTTTGCAAATCTTTACGGGATAATTTGTTGCATCGACAACTTTCTATTTCGATATCATTTCAGAACAAACGAAAAGCGAATATATGGCAGACCATAAAAAAAAGATTGTTGTAGTGGGTGGCGGATTTGCAGGGATTAATTTTATAAAATCCTTGGGCAAAAATCCAGCCTATGATGTGACTTTGGTGGATATTAATAATTACAACTTCTTCCCGCCCCTAATCTATCAGGTAGCAACTGCTTTTATCGAGCCTTCTAATATCAGTATTCCTTTTAGAAAACTATTTAGAAAGCATAAAAACTTCACCTTCCACCTTGGAAAGTTGATCCAAATAAATAGCGAAAGCAATACCATTG
>JASLCA010000297.1 GCA_030146225.1 Sphingobacterium sp.
AAGAGGCTTAGGCAGGCAGCAATGATTAATATTCCTGTTTTCATCTAGTATTTATTTTGCTGTATTACACCATTGGCCGATACAATCTCTTGTAATGGGATTGCGACTGCAACTCTCCGTGAGCCAGGAGCTAAGGTATAGGTAATAGGTTGGCTAGTATACGCTACAGCACTCGCCTTAAGAGGGAAAAACTGCTTAGTAACCGTCACATCATCAAAGCTGTCGGCATTAAAGTTAATACGACGTAAGTCAAACCAACGCACGGTATATGGGAACTCCCGATGTCTTTCATTGAGCACCTGTAAAACGGCTTCTTGCTGATCTTTAACCTGTAATTGCAGAATACTTTCTGGCGTTTGGCGATCAAATCTGAACTTCCGAAATGCATTTAACTCGCTTATCGCTTGCTGGTAATTACCCAGCCTTGCCGTGGCTTCAATCTTGGTTAAAATCATTTCCACCACCGTAGGCGCAATATTGGTATAAAACTGTCCGTGTTGATAATAACCCGGTACTTTTACAGCTTGATCAAAGTTATTGCCTACAAAGATCTTCATACTCCCTACATTCTTCATATCCTCCAAGACAAAGAACTTCTTACGTAAATCAAACTGATGATCCCCATAAAGATGCATCAGCTTATTGCTTACAATAGGCATGCAGGATTCAAACAGATATAAAGGGGTACGATTGTAATAGGCTCCGTCCCAATCTGCAATAAAGGTTGTATGGAAATTTTCAATAATGGTATTGGAGGCGACCATAACTCCTGAAAACAGGTCTAGCTTTTGCGTAATGGTTCCATCACTATAATCTCTAATGCTTTTATCAAAAGAGAGGGCTTTTTCTGCTGCTTGCTTTGCTAGGGTATAGTTTTCTGTCGCTAAGTAAAAGCGGGCAGCCAAGGCATTTGCTGTAGCCGTTGTTTCTTTCCAGCTCATCCGCTTTCCATTTTCAAACAATGGTTCGTCTAAAAGCAGGGCTTGCTTTAGATCATCCTCGATAAAGGCATAGGTATCCTTCAGGCTGACTCGAGTTGCATCCTCTTCGTAGCCAGTCCCTACTTTGATAGGCAGACCGAGCTCTCCCAGGGTACTTTGACTGTAAGGAAGACAATAGTACTGTGCTAATTCAAAATAGCTGTAAGCGCGTAAAAGGTGCGCACGTGCTTTAACCTTGGCTTTCTCTGTATCCGAGCCTGAGACCTTATCAATATTTGTCAGCACTAAATTAGCCATATAAACTCCCTCATAGCCAGCTGCCCAGTAGCTGATTAAATGATTGGTATTCTCCGAAAATGGCATCTCCCAAACACTCATCTGAATAATATCCAGATCAGTTCCCGCAAACCTAAATCCTTTTGCATATTGTTCGGGTGTCATCTCAAAACTGTCAGAGCTGTACATTATTGCAGGCGCTATCTGGGTACGTAAATCTGAAAAAGAGGCTTTGTTAAGCAGTCCGTGTAATTGCTCTACCGTAGTTAGTTCTACCCCCTTACTTTTAGAAGGCGGTTCGGCCAGATATTTATCACAAGAAGTAACAGTAAAAGTCAATAAAGACGCTATAAATATATTTCTTATATACATTTTCATAATTATTAAAATCCAATCTTAACCCCAAATACAAAACTTGGCAATAAACGCATCGCACCATACCGGAATTCCGGGTCTTCCCCTTTTCCTTTAATGGTCAAATTATTGGTCTGGGCAAACACTTGTGCTTTGTCGATAGTAAGGAATCGGGAGAACAAGGGCTTCATATTGTAACTTAAGGTTATATCATTGATGCGCAGATGATTTGCATTGCTGGTTAAATAGTCCATATAACCTGAATAGCTCACAGAATACAAGGCATCTGTCTCAGTAAAAGGAAGGGCCGGCAACATGGCATCTGCCTGCGCGGTCATTGCTTCCTGAAGTAAGCTATTTGGCTTCCCATTTCTTCCAGGATGATTAAAGGGAGTTCTTCTAAAGATATGTCCTAGCTTGGCCAAAACGGAAAAAGACAAATCAAAATCCTTATATCCAAAGAAATGACGCATCCCAAGGGTATAAGGAGCTACTGATACGCCTTGATAAGCCATAAAATCCAAGCCATCCAATTGCGTCTGTCCACTTATTATATCCATTAACTCGCCTTCGTTGAGGTGAATTGCAGGTCTTATTTGTGGTGAATCATCGGTTCCAAAATTATGCGCACCAGCATAGCGGAAAGAATAGACCGCAGCAATAGGCTTGCCTTCCACATAGGTGGTTCCACCTGAGCCTGACAAGTGCCAATAGGGATGACTATCTTTCACTAATTTCTTAACTTCATTGTGGTTGTAGGCCATATTAATTACCCCTTCCCAAGTGAAACCACTTGCATTACGCCATCGTGATCCAATTTCAAATTCTATCCCATTGTTTAGGATTTCAGCACTATTGAATGTCGCTGAATAATCTCCATTTATCAACGGAATTGAAACATTGGCAAGGATGTCCTGTCCATGTTTGCGATAATAATCTAACTTACCGAACAGGCGATGGTTAAATAGATCATAGTCTATCCCCAAGTTAAGCGTTCCAGTTCGCTCCCAGCGAAGTGTTGGGTTGCCATAACTATGTATACTTGCTTCCATATAGCCAGACTCAGCATTCGTGCCATTCACCTGAATCAAAGGCTTGAAGGAAGTGGTTGTACTGGAAGCGCCATTATAGCCATAGGTCGTTCTTAATTTCAGGAAGTTAATAGCGGAGACTTCACTTAAGAAATCTTCATTTTTCAGGTTCCAGCTACCGCCTACCGACCAAAAAGGCGAATACCTATACTTAGGATCATCACTAATAAAGTTGGAAGCATCTACTCGAAAAGAGCCACTAAGGGTATATCTCCGATCATAGCTATAGGCCATATTCCCATAGGTAGAAAAGAAGCGTTCCATTCTATAGGTATAGCTGTTGGTATATGGGATATTCAATTTATTGCCCAACCAATTGGTTAGTGCTAAGCCATTGCCAGTGCCATTTGGAAGTATGCCTACCGACAATTGGCTATCCGTATAGCCATAGCTCCGCGCTAAATTTACGCCCTTATTGTTTCGCTGTATAATCTCTGAACCGACTAATGCGGTGATCTCATGTAGCGCTGCAAAAGTGCGGTTATAGTTTAGCTGATTTCTCCAATTGTAAGCATTTGTAGCGTTCGAACTTTGATCAAGCACTTCTCCCTTTGGGATATTCGCTCGTACCTTGCCTGTAGCCTTATTCCATTCAGAAGTCGTATTTACAAGGTTTCTTACGAAATAGGATTCGCCCATATGATGGGAACGGCTATCAAACTGTACCCTTTCAAACATAAATTTGGTCTCGAAATTGAAGCCATGACCGATCTTAAAGTCCAATCCAGTTTGTAAGCGAAGGTTTAAACTGCTCGATTTTAGATCCCGGGATTTCATTTCGTTTAGGATATTATAAGACCAATCTTCATAAGGAAAGGAAGCCATCGGGACAGAGCTATTTAAAATGGGTTGATAATACCTTAAATAATTCATGTTAGTAGGCCGCCCATTTTCATCTTGCAACATATCATAGCGCTGGAGTTCAGTAATATCTCCAGCATTTACGCCGGACATATTGGTTTCTTTATACCGCGTCATATTCGACAGGGAGAAGTCCAACCAAGAAAAAATAGATGCCTGTCCTCTATAGTCAAATTGCATATTCCGATCATTATTGCCTACAAAACCATTCTTATCTTGATTGTAAAGCAAGGAGACATAATTGGACATCTTTTCAGATGGACTAGACAAGGATAGGTTGTACTGCTGTGTCAAAGGACGTCTTAGCAAAAGGTCTTCTATTTGCTGCGTATTGTCCAATTTGGACAGTCGATTTAAGCCAGCTTGATAACTATTTTCATCAATCTCTTTGTAGAAATACTGGTTGTAAAGGGTCTGTGCTTGAGAATAAACGGTATTTACTCCTTCCTTCACATTGACAGGAGCCATGCTTCCCATCATGCTTTTGTATTGATACTTTCCAAATGTTGCCCTTTCGTAGGCAATTGTCTCTTCTGAAGATGCAAGATTACGTAGGTAATCTATGTCATACATGCTGCCTATCTGCAATTGATTTGTAAACTCAACCGTCAGCTTACCTGACCTTTTAGCATTTTTTGTTGTGACAACTATAACTCCATTGGAGGCCCTAGCTCCCCAAATAGAAGCCGCCGCAGCATCCTTAAGGACCGAGACTGAGGCTACATCATTTGGGTTTATGGATTCAAATCCCCCATCAATGGCAAAACCATCCACAACCAACAAAGGATCAGACTTTAAAAAAGTACCCTGTCCCCTCAGGGTGAAGGTGGCTTCCCCATTGGCCTTGAATTTTGGCTGTAGGCCAGACACAGCACCCACTAGTTTATTCGCTAAGGAAATGCGTGGCGTCTCCAAAACTTTCTTATCCACTATATCAAAAGCCCCAGTGGAGCGCTCCTTAGAGAGGCTTTGATAGCCGGTATTGACCACCTGAATCTCCTGTATCTCATCTGTAAAAGACTGTAGGTCTACTGTCCCCATTTGAGAACGTGCGGCAAGGACTCTTTTCTTATAGCCAATAAAGGAAAACTCTAAAAGTGCATCAATGGGAACTTTCGCAATACTAAAGCTTCCACTTTCATTGCTGGAGGTTGATAAGCCTAAGTCCATACCCTTTGCATCCAAGACCTTAATCGAAGCGCCTAAAAGCGGAATTCCCCCAGCCCCATGTATACTTCCCTTTACTTCCATATAATGCTGCACTTGGGCGATATGCTCCGCAATAACGGATTCGCTATTCGGGAAAAAAGCTTTGCGTAGTATCACCGTCTTCTTATCAATACGATAGCTGAGGGGCTGCCGCGCAAAAGTTGCCTTTAGAGCTTCCTCTAAGGATACATTTTGCAGGCGTAGACTGACTGGAATTGCTTTCGCAAGATCCTTGTCTGCAAAGACAAAGTCATAGCCCGTTTGCTTCGTGATAGATTTAATAATCTTTCGCAAGGAAGCATCTTTTTCATGGATACTGACCTGTGCAGTAGACTTGGCCGACACCTGTATTAAAAATGCCGTTAACAGAAATAATGTAATGCGCATCACCTTACTCGTAAATTGGTAGTACTTCATAAGCTTTGGCACTACCAAATAGTTATCTAATTTCATTAACTTTGGTTGTGTTATTGGTTAATAATTCTTATTGCGGTCAAATGTCGATAAGGAAAAGCCTGAAACATAGGCGGAAGGAGTCTCAAGCACTTCCGCTTTTTTCTGATAGCGATGTTCCGATCGAAGAAGTTCTAATCAGCCGTTCTACATCACAATTATCCTCCTCCCCTCTATTCGAAAGCGCACTTGCTGCGTGCCCGTAATTTTATCCAAAATATCTGTGATAGCTACCTGACGATCCATTGATCCGGTAAACAATACCTGCTCTTTAGGGCCCTCAAAGACTACTTCTACATCATACCACCTTGCCAATGTCTGCATGATATCAACGAGCTTCTGACTTTCAAACACAAACTTGCCTTCTTTCCATGCTGTATATTGGTTGACATCGACCTGCTTGACATGTAGCTTGCCGTTGATCCAAGAGGCTTGTTGTCCCGGTTGAAGATGGCTAACCTCAACCTTCGCAGCCCCTCTTGAATCCCGATTATGTACGTTGACTAATCCTTCAATCAAGGTTGTTTCGCTTGTATTCTCATGCTCATAGGCCTTCATATTAAATGAAGTCCCCAGAACCTTAACTTCTTGATGCCCACTTAGCACCCGAAAGGGGATAAATTCTGTTTTTGAATTATTTTGTAAAGCGCGTGTTCGCTTAGTCACTTCAAAATAGGCCTCCCCATCTAAATAAACAGATCGATCCTGCTGATCTACAACGCGCTGATACTTAAGCTTTGAATCCGCATTTAGCACCACCTTCGTCCCGTCTGCTAAGGTGAGTTTGTAGATTCCGCCCTTTGGCGTTACTAGGGTAAGCCATTCTGGCTTGCCTACCCCTGCTACAGCCTTGCCATTGCTATAGTGCACAGAGTCTCCAAAGACTATCCCCTCTTCACTTTCATGCAATTCTATTCGCTCGCCATTCGCTAAAACCAAGCTGGCTTTATTCCCTCCAGGCACAATAGCTGCCTGTGCTGAACTTTCACTTGAGGCCTTCTCCCCGATAGATCTGTTGTGCAGTGTTAGCGCAACAATCAGGAGCGCCGCAGCAACAGTAGCTGCGGCATAGTACCATATCTTTGGGAAAGTCCAGCTGCGTTGAGGTTGTAGATTTCCATAAAATTGTGTCAAAGATTTTTGCGCATCAAAGCCCTGTTGCAAAGCCATTTCTTTACGAAATAAGGCTGCATCCTCCAGCTCTTCTAGGAGCCGCGCATTCTTAGGGCTAGCGCTTATCCAGCGCTGCAAATCCTTAGCTTCATCGGAAGAGATTTCTCCCAGCTTATGCTTATAGAGGAGTTCAAGAATTCTTTCTAATCTTTCGGGTTCCATGTTAATCATACCGGTTACTTCCCTTATATACACCGCGGCTTATATAAAGTACTCTATAAAATGAAAAAAGATGAAAATTATGGAATTACGGATAGCAATAGTAGCAGCATCAATGGAGAGATGCGTTTTCTTAAAATTTCGAGCCCACTCGATTTATAATTTTTAACAGTTTGCAGACTGAGGTTGAGCCGCTCGGCTATCTCCTCATTTTTCAGCTCTTCAGCAAAAGCCAGGTGCATAACGCCAGCATACTTTGTAGGTAAACTATGAATTGCTTCAAAGATTTTGCTGACTAGCTCAGCTCTTATCACATCAGCCCAATAATCCTCTCCTAATTCTGTTAGTTCTGCGGCCAGTTCCAGCTTTCTACGGGTACTGCGCTGATTACCTCTCAGATGATTTAGGCAGGCATGATAAGTCGCTTTATAAAGATAATTCCGCAGGTGATCAAAGTTGTCAAAGGTTGCCTTATCATTCCAACATTTGGTAAAAAGCCCTGCCACAACATCCTCTGCATCCCCCAATTGTAAAAGATACTTGGCCGCAAAATGACATAAGGGACTATAGAAACGCAAATACACCGCCTCAAAGCTAGAAGCTTGTCCTATATCGATAGGTTTTGAGATGTCTATAAGGGTCGCCATGGGCACGAAACTACTTGAAAATAGGGTATAATTGCTAGAAAGGATAAACTTACAGAAAAAGTAACATAAAAATCAAGAAATAAATAGTGGGGCTAAGATTCGTTGGAAGACAATACTAGCTGTCTTTAAATTAATTTTGGGAAACTAAGTTGCTCTGGACAATAGGGCTAAAAGCGCAGTCTTTTTCCTCAATTGTTGCCAAGTCTATATCATTTTAATAAGTTTTGAGGGTACAGTACCCTCAAAACTTATAACAAGCTAGTATTAGCTCAGTAGTTATTATTTACGAATCGTCTCCGCCTTGGCTAATGCCTCAGTGGTAATAAAATACTTTGTCAACATATATGATTTCTCCCATTCAGGAAGTTTACCATCCCGAACATAGCTTAGAAATTTTACTGCAAGCTTGGCAAAATGCTCCTCATGCCCTTCGATAAGTGCATCTGGTACGACAACCTTAAATCCATTTTGAGTAGCCTGCAAGCTTATTCCTGGATAGCGCTGTGCAACCTGAGCAAACCCCTCCTCAATAGTTTGTAGATCTTCTGCGGTAAAGGGATTAGCTCCGGATGGTTCCACATAAAGTGTAGGCTTAAATCCTTCGGCCTGCCCCTGTCGCAAAGAGACCGTAGCACGTGAGCCTCTAATACTGGAAACATGCGTATCTCCAGCCCCTGGAGCAGCCTGATAGGCCCATTCTACAGCCACCTTTACGTGCACCCCTTTCAGGGTATAATCAATATCTCCATTTGCATATACAGACAACTGGTTATCCTGCACATCTTTGACTAAGAAGTCTGCGAAATCAGCATCCCCAGTGGACTTTTTATATTGTGCTTGAGATATTACAGTTGGATAACGCGTGGACTTGAGCACCTTCACATCCTGCTGGTAATCCAATAATGCATTCGGAAAGCATTGCCATTGTATTAAGTCAATGGCATGAGTTGTCACATCCACAATACCTTCTCCTTCTTGCTTTACATCATAATACCAATTGGGACGAATTAAGGGTTTCCCAGAAACCTCTTTATAGAAATGATGTATAGAGCTTTTTAGAATTGCGGGCTTATCCACTGAGCCTTTTTCCAAGACTCCAAATAAGCTGGGGTTCTGCACCAATTCTTTCTGAAGGATTGAATATATATTATAGCGCTCAGTCATCATATCAAATAGGAGTACTTTCTTGCTTTCAGCCAATTCAAAGGCTTCTACAAGGGATCTAAAACCTACTTGATTAATCGCCATTGGCTTATCTGACAGGACATGCATTCCTGCATCTACTGATTTATAAATATACTCCGTCTTCTTTTTATTATTCCCTGCGAGCAAGACAATATCACCTGGCCTTTCGGCAAGCATCTTCTCTAAAAAATCATCCGCTATATAAGCCTTTGTCGACCAAGCCGTAGGATTTTCTGCGCGATTGTTATAGCTTTCAATTAAATTTTGATAAGCCAACAACTCGGTCCCCTGTGGAGCATATAGATAAACTTGCGAGTCAACTGCCGGAAGCATGCTTTTTAAAATTAAAGAGGCATGAAAATGTCCAGGATCTAGCGTTATCAAGCGTAGTGATCCATTTTGTTTTTCCTTTCCGAGATGACAAGCACTCATAGTAACGAGAATAGTTAGGGCATAAAATAGTTTTTTCATGCGGTTCATTATTTAAGTTTAGCGGCACTATCTTGGTCAACAAAAAGCATAGCATGGCTATGCTTGCGTAATATGGTAGAGGGAATAGCTGCGTGAATAGGCTCTTTCAATGTCGCATACACAGCCTGCGCTTTAGTAGACCCAGGCACCATACAGTACAGACTTTCTCCGGAAAAAAGGGCCGGTACAGTTAAGGTTATCGCATGTGTAGGGACATCTATTAAGTCTTTAAAGCAGCCGTCATTTACCTGCTGCTGCCGACTTGTGAGATCTAAGTCCACAATCTTCACCAAAAATGGATCTTCAAAATCTGCTACATGCGGATCGTTAAATGCGATATGCGCATTCTCACCGATACCCATACATATAATATCAATTTTTTCAGCTTTTAGTAGATCAGCATATCGTCTACATTCTCCCTCAGCATCCTTTGCCAAGCCATTGATAAAGTTAACCTTTCCAATAGCAACCCTAGCAAATAAATTGTCTTGTAAAAATCGTCCAAAACTTTGTGGATGAGTGGTTGCCAAGCCAATATATTCGTCCATATGAAATGCCTCTATCCTACTCCAATCAATATTTGCATTGGAGCTAAGGCTGTCCATAAATTCAGATTGTGAAGGAGCAGAAGCAAAAATAATACGTACGACGCGATCTGCGTCAGACTGCAACTCAACTATACGTGCAATCGCTAAAGATGCCGCGTACTGTCCCAATTCACCTCTCGTTTGAAAGGTATATACATGTAGCTTATCAACCAGCTGCTCATTTACTTCCATATACTACTTCAATAAGTTAAAAATAGGTTTAAATACAATAGTGTAGGTACCCGTAAATATTACAAGCTATTCCCAATAGCTTGTAATACCGCGGAGGCACCTTAATTTTTATAAAATTGTTGATTCTCTCGATGAATAATATCGATCGGCATAAAGTATTCCTTCTCTTGTTCTTCTTCAAACATCAGAAAGCGGTACAAAGCCTTGATGCCACGGTAGGCTTGTTCTTGTGGCTTTTCACAGATTAAGAAATCAATGACTCCAGCATTTAGGTAATCAATATTATTCTTTAAAAAGTCATAGCCAATCAGTAAAATATCTTTTCTATTCACCTCCAACAAATACTTTGCAACCAGCGCAACTCTAGAATTGGTTACAAATATCAAACGCAGCGCTGGATTATCTAAAAGCACCTGAAATAGCTTTTCTTTAACCGCAGCATAGCTGGTGTCATAGAGATTTTCTTTCAAGACTTGTCTCTCTCCCTGCTCCGAAAAATAGGCTAGAAAGCCTTCTTCTTTACGTAGGATATGGTGATCTGAGTCAATGTCCTTGGCTATATTAAGTAGTAATACAGGGTCTTCCTTCTTTACAAGATAATGTATTAAATGTGCTGCTGTCTGCCCACTATGAAAAAGATTGGGCCCAAAATAGCTTAAATTGCGTTGATCTGGGATGTCAGAGTTTATAAATACAAAAGGAATGTTTCTTTGCTTACAGGCTTGTGTAAAGGCTATCGCTTCCTCCATAAAAGCAGGCGCGAGCAATAACCCACTGATGTCTTCTTGTTGTAAAATCAGTTTAGTCTGCTCCAAGAAAGAACTCTTATCATTCATATCATAGAAGAAGTTGGTCACCTTAACATTGTATAGCTTAATTTCTTTCTCTGCCTGAAAAATGCCTTGCAAGGGAACATCCCAATAATCTGTTTCCTTGGATACTGCCGGAATTAGGGTATACAGGTGCATGGTCTTTGAAGATGCTAATCGGCGGGCTAAGATATTGGGTTGGTAATCCAATTCCTCGATTATTTCCAGAATCCGTTGTTTAGTCGTCTCCGAAACCCCAGTACGATTGTGCAGCACACGATCCACAGTAGCTATGGACACATTTGCGCGTCTAGCTATTTCTTTTACACCCACAGATTCTTTTTCTTTTTTCTTCATATTCCTAATAATGAACCGACCCAATGCATATGACTGGCAAAATAATTGTTTAAAACTGTAAATACCTGCTTCAAAATGCTGATTTAGCCAAGAAGCATATGAAAGGCTTATCCAATTTACAATAATTTTTCAGCTTTTACCTTAATATAGCCTTAAATCAAACTTTTGACAAGCTCCTGCTTAAACCCGTGGTTCCCAACCTTTTTGATATTCACGCGACCAATATTTCTGCATGGCTTGCTTATTATTCAATATTCTACCTGTTTTTGGGTCAATTTGTAAGCTCTGCCCCGTGCGTTGTGCAATATTTCCCAACTGCACTAAGAGCGTACTCTGATGACCAGCATGTATATCTGAATTTAAAGTCTTGCCTTCCTTTATTGCTGAGAAGAAGTTTTGAATATGTATGGCATCCAATATTTGCGATGGGTTGGTCAAACTTGTCGTTTCCACCTTGTTGCTATCCTTTACCTCTTTTATTAATTTGCCCTGCAAGTCAAAAACTTGATACGCATTGTCTCCATTAATCTGCAAGGAGCCCTTTTCAGCATAAAAGATAACCCCTACAGTGGCTCCATCGGTCTTCAGCCCGTTACAACTGCGTCCTTCCCAGCTTATCATTGCCTTATCTCCAAATTCAATTCCAATATTTTGAGTATCTGGCGTCTCCCAATCATCTTTATGCGCATAGCGACCTCCGGTTGAGGTTACTCGGGTAGGATACTCAACTTGCAATCCCCAACGTGCAATATCCACGAAATGCGTTCCATTGTTCAAAGCCTCTCCTGTTCCCCAGTTCCAAAACCAATGCCAGTTGTAATGCATAATATTATCTTTAAATGCCTGTCGTGGAGCAGGTCCTTGCCATAGGTCAAAGTCTAACCACTCAGGCACGGGCATCACCTTCCCAATTCCAATTGATGGCCTATTGTTGGTATACCAGGTGCGCGCAAAATATGGACGTCCGATAATACCATCGTGTAAATCCTGGATGCCAGCCGCCACATTGGGCCAAGAACGACGTTGATTGCCCATCTGAATAACATTTTTATATTTGTTTACAGCATCCACCAAAAGCTCCCCTTCGCGTGGATTATGGCTACAAGGCTTTTCCAAATAAACATGCTTACCCGCTTGGGATGCTAAAATAGCTGCTGGCGCATGCCAATGATCTGGCGCTGCGACAACCAAGGCATCTACATTTTTATCCTCTAGGGCCCTCCGAAAATCGCCTGTAATTTGGGGCTGATGTGCTTGTCGTTTCATTACCTCAGGCATACAATTCTCAATAGCCCGCTTATCTACATCACAGAGGTAAACTACCTGCGAGTTGGATTGCATAGCAAAGTTGCTAGCTAAAGCCTTGCCCCGAGCATTGACCCCCATCATGGCAATATTTATGCGTTCGTTTGCCCCAATAATGTTATTATAACTTTTAGCTGAAAAGGCAGGCAGTACACCTCCCAGTGAAATAGCAGCTGTACTGAGCACAGCCTTTTTAATGAAATTTCTACGTGATTCTTCCATAATATATAAGGTTTAAGCTTTTATTAATGCAATGGTCTTGCCCTGCTGTCTTTTACTCTCATCGGCAGCTTCAATAAAGGCACATATTTCTAAAGTTTCAGCAGCCGATACAGGCGGTTTTCCGCTGTCGAAAAAGTCAATAATCTCAACTAACAAGGGGTCATAGCCTTTAAATTCACCTAGGGTGCTATTACCTTTTTCCGCAAAGACCATCCCGCCAAAATCACTTTTCCCCTTGCGCGTGCCGCGAAATGTACCAATACGGCCATCGTTCCATTTTCCGACGACAACGTCCGCATCCGGGGTATGTGTACGCGTCACAGATGCGCAGCCCGTTCCCATTAAAGCAAATAGCATTTCTATACCATGAATTCCATACCAATAGAAATCAGGATGTGTAGGCTCTAAGCTCGCAGGACTATAGGTATCCGCACCATAAACCTGCCCCAAACTCCCGCCTTTTACTTCCTTTACCTTCTCTACAAAACGCAAGGAAGATGAAGAAAATACAGGAACCTGATGTTGCTTAGCCAAATCAAATATTTGCTTCGCATCCTGATAGGAGGCGGCAATAGGCTTATCAATAAAAAGTGGTTTCTTAGCTTTTATCACTGGAATTGCTTGTTCCAAGTGAACCCGACCATCGTTACTTTCTAACAGTATAACGTCCACCTTCTTTAAAAGATCTTCAATAGAATTGACCAACTCCACCCCATAAGTTTTAATCTCTTCAATATACTTGGGAACACGCTCTACAGCAGATGGAATATCCTTACTTCCTTGCGCATAGGCCGCTACCACGCGATAGTTCTTAAAGCGAGGATCTGCATTGGCTGCGTTTAAGGATTTTGTAAAGGCGATACTATGTGAAGTATCTAAACCGATAATCCCTACCCGCTTTCCTTTAAGGGTTTTAGCTTGGCTATCCAAGAAACTAGGATTAGTTCCTAACACACCTATACCCAGGGATGCCATTGCTGTTGTTTTTATAAATCCCCTTCTGCTCATGTCATTTATCATAGCTATATGGTTTTAATTTGTTTATTTAAAATTCTATCCATAGACAAGAGACTAAAAGCCAAAAATCTAGGGTGATGATAATTTTCAATTCTAAAGCCTTCCGTTAATTGGTTCATCTTGCGATCTCCATTTAACTTCCAGGGCTTGTAAGGCAAATCATGCCGTATAAAGTGCGTATTTACATAAAGTGCTAACTTAGCAAACCAGTCTTTAGCCCATTGGTCATCCCATGCCTCTATTAAGATTAAGCAGCCTATCATGGCTTCCTGCTGAGCCCACAGCACCTTATCCGTAAAAAACTTACAGGCATCTAGATGGTCTAGGAAGTGGAAAACTCCGCCATAAACCCGATCCCAAGCAACTTCAAGATGATGCTTGAATCGCAATGCTGCCAGTTGGAAAAGTTCCACATCGCCAGTGCGCTGGGCCTCATCCATAAGCATCCATAAAGCCTCTATAGCATGTCCAAGACAAATAAATTGGCTTATCCCTTCCGGAAGCGGCTGACCTGATTTAGTCCTAATCTCTGGCATTAAGCCTTGCTCAGGATAAATATGATCGTTTACTAAAGCCTTTACGCAGCATTCTTTAAGCTCTTGTAAGTCTAGGTCCTCCTTGTAGCGCAGCATGGCTGTACAAAGATGAAGAAAGATCATATAATGGCCTAGAACTTCCTCCGCTTCGGTAAAAGACGCCTCAGGACTATATTCCAGCTGATAGCGATAATCGGCCTTCTGATAGTTCGCAAATGCCCCTAGGACAATTTCCTTGGCTCTTTCCCAATAGTTCAGCTCGCCAGTTGCCTCAGCATATGCAGCAAATGCCTCAGCCACAAATAAATTCCCATAGATATCCCCATCTCTTTCCCCTAAATTACTCCCCTGCTGGGAATAAGACCAAGGCCAATAGGCTTGATTTGGATCTTTAGCCCGGTCTAATAGGTCCAAGGTTTGCTTTGCACGCAGCAAGTAAGTCGGGTTAGCATCCAGATGCATATATAAATTGCAATACACCCAAGCACCCCTTGCATCATACCAAGTTCTCTTGCTGCTGCTTAGTCGCTGACCCACATAGCTGGTATTCCAAAAATAACCACCGTATTCCTGATCATAGACGTAGCGCTCTAAGAAAGGTAGATAATCCGTAAATAAATAGGCTTTATACTTTTCATAAAGTCCTTTAAGATCAAGTGCCTCCTTATTTTCTTTAGAAAATGCATTAGAATAATTCATCCTAGTTGAAATAAGCGTTAATCTTGATTAATGTCTGTCAGCAATTTCTCTACAGCTGCTGGAACTTTGGGCTTCAGCAAAAATGCATAACCTATAAATAGCAGCAAGGATACTATCAGGGGAGATGCAAGGGTTAAGGCTACATCCAAATCAGGGAAGAACTTCATCAATAAGAAGGTTGCTAATCCGCCCACAATAGAGAGTATAGCCGCAGTGCTCCCACTATGTTTAAATGCGGGCAACAGCCCTAAAATCATCGGAATAGAAATCGGTCCTAATAAGGCTGCAAACCAAGTAATAATTAAGCCAATAACGCCCCCAAAGGATTGCGCATTGAACGCAATTAAAATGGTTAGCACTATAAAGCCAAAGGTGGTCACGCGTGCCAAGAGCAACAACTGCTTTTTATTATAAGACTTAACTTTTTTGAATATAACAGGTAAAATGTCGCGCGTAATAACCGAGGATATGGTATTGGCATCTGAAGATGTCATGGACAAGGTCGTCGATAGCAGGGAGGCAACCAATAAGCCCAATAAGCCAGTGGGTAGAAACTCCATTGCCATTAAGGAATAGGAAGTTTCTGGACTCGCTAGATTAGGAAAGAACAAAGGGGCCGCAAACATGGGGTAAAACAAAATCAAAGGCCAAATCAAATACAGAACAGCCGATAGAATAGCCGCTTTCTTTGCATCCTTACCTGATGGAGATGAAATAAACCGCGTAGCTAAATTCCATGTCCCTCCACTATAACTAAAGAAATTAATAACTAAAAAAGCGACAGCAAACCATACGGTATAAGGCGAATTAAACAATTGGCTATTCTCTGGAGGCAAGCGATCCCACATCGTTAGCACCCCCGCAGGTCCATCGCCCAAACGCATAATAACGATGACAAACATTACCAAGCCTGAGGCTACTTGAATAAGAAAGGAAACAAAGTCATTTAAGACATCAGCCCAGAGCCCTCCTAAGGTGACATAAAAAAGCGTAACCACTCCTGAGAGTATGATGCCGGTCACTATCGGCACTCCCATAAAGGCATGAAGTAAAATGCCTACCGCAGCCCACTTTGCACCTACATCAAACAACTTGACGATAACCCCGCTCCAGGCCATCAATTGCTGCGTAGGCAGGTTGTAGCGCGTTGCTAAATATTCGGTAGGGGATTGAATGCCCGTCTTACTTCGCAGCCTTGCCCATCGAGGAGCGATAAAGAAGATCGTACCTATCATAGCGATAGAAATCGTTAATGCCCACCATACATACATCACAAATCCATGCGTATACGCGATAGATGCATAAGCCACAAACACGGCTCCACTATATCCTGAAACATGATGCGATATTCCTGATAGCCACCAAGGCAGCTTACCTCCGGCGGTGAAAAAATCAGCAGAAGAGGATACCTTGAAATAACTATAAATGCCAATACCGATGAGAAGCAAGAAAAAAACTACAATGATGATGTAATCTAATGACTGCATAACTTATTAAGGTTTAAATTATAATTGATAATGGTAGTACAATGATGTGTCATTGGGTACGTACCCGAATATAGTATTTATTCTTTTAAAGCACAAAAGTTTTTTTATTTTATTTCTATATGGCGGCTAATATAGAGCGCTTGTATACAGCACTATGTGGCTCTGACCTGAGATTTAGGCATCTTTTTTAACCCGGCAATAGTCTATACTATTAACTTTAAGTAAAGAATTTAGACAATCTAAAAAAGGAGGAGCAGCTTTGTATGGACAATGCTGCTCCTGGGAAATACTTAGGCTTGATCTTGCGCTAAAAATGCCGCTACAAAGGCATCATCATGGAGCTCAGGATAATCTCGATATACCCGACTAATTTCGTCATATTGTCCTTCAGACAATACTTCCAAAGGATTTAAACACCAAATCCCTTTTAACAGACCTTGCCGGTGCAATACCTCATGTATGCCCGGTATGCAGCCACTAAAATCATGAGCTGGATCGAAAAAAGCGGCATTACAGTCTGTAACTTGGACCCCTATACGCAGGAGTTTATTTAACATCGCATAGTCATTGCTTTGCTTAGCAAGCTGAATCTCTTCAAATAAAGCCACAGCCTGTTTGGTCCATACTGCCCAATGTCCCAGTAATCCACCTTTAAAATCTACGGCAACGGATTTTCCATTTACTGTAAATTCATAGGTTGTTAATAGATCCGCTACAATATTATCATCATTTCCGGTATACATCGCAATCTCATTCACACGTGATGAATTGGCCAATGCCCGCATAACATCCAAGGTTTGATAACGATTAAAAGATGCACACTTAATAGCCTCAACCCCTTCGATGGCAACAAAATCTGCCCAGAATTGATACGAAAAAACACGTCCTCCTACTGATGGCTGTAGGTAAAACCCAAAAATCGGAATTAGTGTAGCAATCTGTTTTACATGTGCTATTATCGCAGCTTCGGACCAGTCCTTTAGACTAGCCATACTCAGCAGGCCAATATCATAGCCTAGCTCGGTAGCAATTTTAGCCTCTGCTGTGGCTTGTGCAGTTTCTCCACATATACCAGCTATTTTCAGAAAAGGTCTATCTAGGTTGGCATTGTCAATCTCTTCAGCAGCGAGTTCTAACACCTTTTTAAACAGATTTATACTCGGATCTCGAATTTCAAATTGGGTAGAATGCACCGCAACTGCTATGCCTGATGCACCTGATTGCATATAATAGCGTGTCAGTCTACGCTGGCTATCCGCATCTAAATTACGATCCTGATCTAAAGCCAAGGGATGTGCGGGAAATACACCGCCACGCATCAAAAGCTCTTTTAATGCGCTGGTTAACTTTTTCATTAAAACTGTCCTCCTCTCTCTTGAAAATGAGTAGGCTTATCCAATTCCTCTCCACCGGCTAGCAGCCATTGCGCCGTTAGCTCAATAATCTCCCGAATGGTCACTTTTGGGTACCCAAACAAGCGATGACATGCGGATGCATTGTTTAACAATGCGGTTCCCTCCACCTCGTTTTCAAAGTGAGCCTCTTTCCCCAAGAGCTTTGAAAACTCCTTTGCCACCCACTTCGTAGACAAGGTCTCAGGGCCTGTGACATTTAACACTTTTGCCGGTGATGTACAGTGCAACAGCGAGCGAATCGCTATTTCATTGGCATCGCCTTGCCATATCACATTTACATTTTCGGTACGTAAATCAATCGCCTTGCCTGCCAATACGGATTTTCCAATTTCCATAAGCACGCCATAGCGAAAGTCAACAGCATAATTCAAGCGGTAGATAAGCACATCGGTCTTATTCTTTTTAGAAAAATATTGAAATATACGTTCCCGACCTAAGCAGGATTGCGCATACTCCCCTATTGGCGCTGGGGTAGCTTCCTCATCTACTCCACCTTCATGCAACTTTACAAAGGGCAGCACATTGCCCGATGAAAAGGCAACAATTTTAGCATTTTTAAATTTATCAGCAACACGGCCTGGGAGATAAGTATTTATGGCCCAAGTAAAGTCTTCATTGCCTACTGTGCCAAACTTATGGCCTGCCAAGTAAATAACATTTGAAACATCTGGCAAGCTATACAGCTCCGCATCAGACAATAAGTCACAGACTATTGGAATAACACCACTGTCGCTTACTTGGCTTTTTGATGCTGGATCTGAAAATCGGGATACCCCATATACCTTATTTTCTTTACCGGCTAACTTTAAAGCATCTATCAGCAACTTGCCCATGCTAATGCCCATTTTGCCTGCAATACCGAGCAACATAATATCGCCTTCAATCTGCTTTACATCTGCTATTAAATCCGCTGAAGGAATTGCATATTTTTCTTCAATTTTTCTGAGATCCATAATAAAATTTATGATAATAGTAATACATTAATATTTAATAGGGCTAGCCCTATTACGAGCAATATCCCAAGCAGTCCCACAATCTTTTGAAACAGATTGTTCTTATGGGCGCCCATAATTTCCTTGCTATTGGCAATCCAATAAATCGCAATCCCAGTAAAGGGCACTAAAAATATAGTGACACTTTGCGCCAGCACAATAAGCTCTAAAGGAAGGTGGCTAAAGATTAATGAGATTATAGCCCCAAATACCATAACCACTGCAATCAGCATTTTAACATACTTATTGTTTAAATTCCCTTTTAAGCCTAAAGCATCTCCGAGCATAGATCCGCCCAAGACAGCATTCCCTATAAGTGAAGAGAAGGAGGCTCCAAATAAGCCAACTAAGAATAAATGACTTGCGAAAGGTCCAAATAAAGGTTCCAGTGCCATCGCCATATCAGATGCGGACTTAACCTTAACACCCTGCGGGTTTAGCACAGAGGCCGCACAGATTAATACCACAGCACTCATAATCCCTAAAATCAGAATGCCTATCGTACTGCTCAACTGCGCATGCGCTTGCGGAGCTGCAGCAGAAGACTGTCCCCGACGCTTTTCTTGCACCAAATATGATTGGTAAAAAGCACCAACCAAGGAGAAACAAGAAGCCATAAAAGCCACAACTAAGCCTATAGCTCCTTCGGGAATATGGGGTATAAAGCCTACCCCAACGCTGCTTAATGAAGGCTTTATAACGATTAAAGTCACAACAAAACAGATGAGCATGAGTATCACTAAGCCCAACATTAGCTTTTCCAAAACCTTATAAAAAGAACGGAAAAACAGCAGTGATATCCCCACAAGATTGAATAGCACAATCCAGAGTCTAGCATCTGATCCCGTGGCTTCCCCCAAGGCTATTCCTACTCCTGTTGAGTTTCCTGCCTGAAAAGATATGGCGACCAAAAATATTCCGCCTCCAATAAATAGACTTGCGAACTTCCCGATCTTCTGTCGGATCAAGGTCAGTAGGGAGTCGTCGTTGTGTTGACCAATGCGTGCACCCATATTGGTGAAAATCAGCATAAAGAATATGGCAACAACAATTACCCATAACAATGCAAAGCCATAGTCAGCCCCCATCTTGGAGGTGATGGTCATCTTGCTGGGGCCAAAGACCAAGGCAGCCGTAACAATGCCAGGACCTAGAATCGAGAGGCTTCGGAGTAACCAGTTTTTTTTCATAAATACTTACTTTCTTAGTTTTTTCATGTCTGTAGGCTTAATCTGAGATTTATCCCCAAACTCTTGGCTGACATAATTAATAATTGCAGCGAGCTCCTCATCTTTCAAAAAGGCATAACTAGCCATATTTTGCTCATACCTTACGCCAGCTATGGCCTTCTTCTCTTGGGTTCCTTCCAGAAGTAGCTTACTAAACAAAGGAAGGTTCTTTATTGTAGGCGAATTAACAAGCGCAGGGAAGGTTTTCGCCAGCCCTGTCCCATTTGCCTGATGGCATGAGGCACAGTAATTTTTATAGAGTAAGGCTCCCTCAACCTGTTTTGTATCGGACTGCACTTGGTCATCTGACTGAATATATTTCTTGGGTTTTTTATTACTGATTCGAAGCCGAATAATTCGGTCATCTTCTGCTAAAGGAAATCCCGGTTGAGGATTCCAATCCCGATTGCTTGTCGCTAAAAGTATATCCCCATTGGGTAAAACTGTTACCGCGCGCATACGGCCATACTTGCCTGCAAAAAATAGTTTTTCCGCTTGGATGCTATGCTGATCCTTATCCAGCTTTAACACTCGTAAGGATTGATTCTTTAGACTTACCAATAGCAGGCTATTTTTCCACTCCGGAATTGCCGCATGTCCATAAAAAGCCAAGCCAGCCGGCGCAATCACTGGCGTCCATGATTGAATAGGTTCGGTCATGGACTTTTGGCCAACCAAAGCTAGCTCTTCAGGCGTATCATGCATCCCCTCAATCAAAGGCCATCCATAATTATGTAATGGTCTAACCCAGTTGACCTCATCCTCAACCGCATCCCCATGCTCCGAGGTAAACAAATTGTTTTGATTATCCAGCGTCATGCCTTGAATATTCCGAAAGCCCCAGGCAAAGACTAAGCTATTGGGAATTGGGTTGTCGGCAGGCACAGTCCCATCCAAGTGCATACGGAGTACCTTGCCATTTAATGTAGTAGAGTCCTGCGCCATCTTATTGTCAGCCACATCCCCCGTGGCCCAATATAGGATGTCATTTTTATCAATTAATAAGCGTGAACCATTGTGTCCTTTTGCACCTGGTATGGTTAAAATTTCTTGCGGGTTGACCAAGGAATCGCCAGTATAAGTATAGCGCATTAAGCTGGACACAATCCGAGCGTCTACTTCTTTGGTATAATTGATAAAAACAAAAGGTTCATTTTTATAATTCTTTTGAATAGTGATATCCAGCAGGCCGGGTGTGGTACGGGTATAAACGTCCTTCAGTGTTAATAGCGTCTTTAGCTGGCCTGTTTCTAAATTAAGCTCTTTCACAAGGCCATCAATTTCAGTAAAAAGAAGCTTATTGCCATAATAATCCATCCCCCAAGGCACCTTCAAGCCAGAAGCGAGGGTAGTAATTTCTAGAAAACTCTTGTCTAACTTGAGGTATTCAACCTCCTCCGTCAGCTGCACAGTGGACTTGCCGGTAGGGTTTTGACACGCATACAGAAAAAATAGACTCATATATAGCAAGTTAATCTTGCTAAGGTTGTTTATAAATATCATAAGGTAGCATTCTTTAATTGTTCAGCAGCATAGTCTACTGCTCGAGCAGTAAGCGCCATAAAGGTTAAAGAAGGATTTTGATTGCCAACACTAGACATGCTAGCGCCATCGGTCACAAATACATTCTTACAGTGATGCATTTGATTAAAGCCATTTAACAAAGAGGTACTTGGATCATTCCCCATGCGTACTCCACCTACATCATGCACCTCCAGCCCAGGCTGTCTACCAAATGCGATATGTTGATCTAGCTTCGTTATATTTTGCGCCCCAGCACGTTCCAACATTTGACCGCCTTCCGCTAGAAAATCCTCCATCATCGCAATATCATTAGCTGTATAACCAATTGAGGTAATTAACTGTGGAAGTCCATATTTATCTACCTTGTCTTTGCTTAACCGCACATGATTTTCATAGATAGGGAGCACTTCACCCTGCATCATCATAGAAACCTTCCAAGGCCCAGGCTCCAACAAGGCATCCTTAAATTCAGCTCCCAAGCCCTTAACTACAGGTTCCCCTCCCCAGCCTTCACGCGTAGCAGCATAGGCAATCAAATAGGAGCCTTTAAACTTTTCAGCAGCTGAATGGATATTTTTAAAGGCTGGGATAAATACCTGAGTAGGACGTCGTCCATAGTAATAGGAATCTTCATAGCCGGGTATATCAGCTGTAATACGACCGCGGTAATTATGGAAGCTTATATACCGCCCTAACAAGCCATTGTCATTGCCTAATCCATTGGGAAATCTGTTCGATCTTGAATTTAGCAGGATTAAATTTGTATTCAATGTTGCGGCATTCACGAATATAACTTTGGCCTTATACTGGGTTCGGACTTTGCTATGCAGGTCAATTACCTGTACAGCCTCCGCCCTTCCCAATTGCTCATTGTATAGGATTGATTCTACGAGGGTATCCGTTAAGAGTGTAAGATTACCGGTTTTTTCTGCATAGGGAAGGGTGGATGAATTGGAGCTAAAGTATCCTCCAAAAGGACAGCCACGCTCACATAATGAACGCGCCATACACTGGCTTCTGCCCTGCTTCTGCTGCTCTTCTTGAATAGCAGCTAGGTTAGCGCAACGCCCAATAATAGCCTTTCTATCTGTATAATTGGCTGCAATAGCATCCGCAATAGCCCGTTCCACTTGATTCATCTCAAAGGCTCCAACAACTTCACTATCGGGCATATTTTCAATGCCATCCCGCGTGCCTGAAACCCCGATAAACTTTTCAACATGCGCATACCAAGGAGCTAAGTCCGCATAGCGGATAGGCCAATCAATTCCATAGTTATACGCCTTGGGAGCCGTAAATTCAAAATCACTCCAACGCTGAGTTTGGCGAGCCCACAATAAGGACTTTCCTCCTACTTGATAGCCGCGAATCCAATCGAATGGCTTTTCTTGAATATAAGCCTGCTCTTCATCCTTTACATAAAAATGCTTGGTTGCCTCAGTATAGGCATAATGCTTACTAATTAAGGGGTTATCTTTCTTATCCTGCTGCGTCTTTAGCCCCCGATGGGGCATTTGCCATGGATCTAGGTTGGCAGTTGGATAATCCTTAACATGCTTGACCATGCGCCCTCTTTCAATTAGCAAAGTCTTAAAGCCTTTTTCCGTAAATTCTTTTACGGCCCATCCGCCACTGATACCAGAGCCAATCACAATTACATCAAATTCGGTATTTAGGTTCATCTATTATTTTATTTGGGTTGCGAGCAACAGCAGCTGTTTATAAGTTTAGTGGAAATTACTGCTTTCAAACTATTTCAAGAAATATTCGAAAAACAAATAGGCTATACGATTGGAGTTTGAATCAGGCGAATGCGCCACGCGATTGCTCATGGCTACACGATTTTTATAGCCCAGCAAGGTGTTCACCTGAATGGTATGATTCAAAGGGATCCAGCGTTCCTCTGGATCAGAAGATCCCCCAGACAGCAAAAATGGGCGAGGTGCCATCAAGGCGTGCAACTCGTGCAAATCCTGCCCTGCGGCCATTAATCTTGGATACAAGCCCTTCGCTTCAGGTACCATGCCCGTTTTGCGCCAAGCATCTTTCCAAGGAGGTGGATAGTATCCTAAATACCAGGGCTCCCAATAATTTACCCCAGCCCCCTTATGCTCATCGAATACAATACCAGGATCTGACCACACAGCGCAGGCAAACTTATCAAATAGGCAAGAGGCAAACATGGCCCACTTCCCTCCATACGAATGCCCCATAATCCCAATCTTTTCAGAATCGACCTCAGCATGCTTAGCTAATACATGCCATGCATTGGCGGCCGCATAGGCCAAGGTAGATAAGGGCTGAATTTGCGCATCGTCAATTGTGGGATAATACAATGAATAGGTTTTATTCTGGCTGGTTTCGGAGGTACCCAAGGATAGGCTTACAAAGCCGCGTTTGCATAATTGTAAAGCAAAGTCTCGATCTGCCTTGCCCTGCCCAATGGCCGTCTCGGGCTCATAAAATACGGTAATAACGGCGGGCTTCTTCCCTGCCTGTTGGGGAACCAACAAGTAGCCCTCAGTTTCAGCATTGGGAAGCCAACGAAACTTCACCTTATACTGCGTATAGTCCTCCATTATGGTGGTATCTAAAAACTGAAAGCTTTGATCCGTAATATACCCAGGCCATTCCCCCATTTGCTGCATCCATTTTGCACGTATCTGATCCCGTTTAGCCGGCCAATCCTCTACTTTATGGAGCTTATTCCCATTTTCATCATTCAAAACGGAAGGATAATCGCCAAATTGATTTACATAATCTTTTGTAGGTTCGAAATAGACCTTTATCTCCTCCCAAATAGCCTTTTTATCCTGAGATTTCTGTGCGGAAGCCTGTTCAGTACTAGTACATAGCAGCAATGCCACGCAGAATTTCACTAGACCTATTGTTTTAATATGCATCTTTTTAACTTCAAAATATCCAAAACTCAAATAATGGTAAGCAGCATTAGCTACTTACCATATATGAAACAAAACTTACCCTTAAACATTATTTTTCCCAGCCCGGATTCTGCTTTAATTTATTATTGAGCACTATTTCACTTTCAGGGATAGAGTTTAAGTAATCTCTACCCAATTGAAAGCCATAGCCATTAGGTATCGCATTTTTAAAAGGATCAAGAAAGCCATTATTATCAATAGGGAATGGGTTTTTAGCAATTTGACTCGCTAAGAAACCTTTAGGACGTTGTCCAACAATCAGCTCTTTTGCAGCTGCCCAGCGTGCTATATCATCCCATCGAAAGCCTTCTGCGAGCAGCTCTATACGTCTTTCTCTACGAACCTCATTGAGCAAGGGCGATAAGCTTGGAAAATCCCAATTAGCATCTGTAGCAATAGCTCCAATTTGCAGGTTAGGCATGCCTACACGGTCACGAAGTAGTTTGATCGTTTTATCAATATCAGCTTGGGTAGCAGTCCCGAGCTCCACCTTAGCTTCTATATAATTTAACAACACCTCCGAATACCGGAATAGAATAGAAGGAGTTTCCTCATACTGCTGCACATGATAGATTACATGTGGATCATAGCCCTTTTGAATGACATAGCCTGTTGGGGCATTTAAATCCGTATTCCCATTTAATGTATTGTATATCGTGGACCAGTTTTGCGTACTTCCAGTTGCCGTAATTTTCCATACTTGATCTGGGGTTGCGATGGTCTGTCTTAATCGGGGATCTCTATTTTCAAACTCCTTATTTATAGTTGCATAGCCTTGAAATAGGCTATTGCCTGCGATGGATTTACCATCCACACAGAGGTATTGATCAATAGCCTGCTTGGTTACAGTTTTTCCTGAAGGCTGAGACATCCGAAAGTTACGGTCGTTGGTAAAATCCCCATCTCCTCTGGACAGCTCATTGTCATAGCGACGCCAAAACAAGACTTCATTATTGCTGCTGTATTCCCTGCGAGTAAATAAATCGGCATAGTCAGAACTAGGTTTACCTGTGTTATATACGCCATACAAGCCTGACTTCATTACCGCTTCACTGGCTTTCGCAGCAATTTCAAAGTATTTATTAGGATTGGCATTGGGCACTCCAAATACCGTCCCATTGTGATACTTCTGCCAAGATCCTTCATACAAAGCCACCCTACTCTGCATTAACAATGCAATCCACTTATTAATACGACTAAAGCCATTTGTACGATCTGCACTCAGGTACATCGCGGCCGTATCCAAACAGCCAATGATCCGATCCGCCACAATATCTCGGGGGGTGCGCGTTCCATATAGTTCTGGAGCGCTCGTGCCTAAATCCTTGTCCAACCAAGGGATGTCTCCATAGGCCTTTAGAAAGTTAAAATAGGTTACCGCTTTAAAATAATAAGCTTCACCCACATATTGCTGATAGGTCTTGAAGTCATGCTTGCCTTCAATCTTCTTATAATTGTTTAAAAAATAATTTAAGCTTCGCACATTTCCAAAGCCTATGGTACCAGCACTTACAACCGTTCTTGTGCCTTGCAGTCGGGTGTCCACGGAGGAGCCCACTTGATTGTCACTATTAAAATCACCACCATGATTTGGATATTTGGGAAAGAAACTATTGCTATAGAATTGATTCATATAGATTTCTAGATCCAATGGCTTTTCGAAATACATTTCTGCCTGTACTTTATCCAATAGCTTACGATCTAGAAAGTCGTCATTACAAGAGGTCATGGCTAGCGAACTCGCTAGCAATATGCATGATAATTTAAAGAAGTTCTTCATCATCTGTGATTACTTTAAGGTTAGGTTGACACCAAAAGATAAAATTCTGTTCATTGGATAAATAACACCACTTGTTAAATATCCGCCCTCACGACTATCAGAAGCGATGGATGTCTCAGGATCAAACACCTTTGGTAAGCTTGAGAAGGTCAATAGGTTTTCGCCAGAAAAATAAACTCTTGCCTTGCTAAAAAGCTTCCCAGAAATATTCGCTGGGAAAGTGTAGCCTACTTGAACATTTTTCAATCGGATATACGAGGCATTTAATAAATAGCGCGTCTGCGGTAATTTATTTTTACTCGTCTCGGCAGTGAAATATGGTTTAGGCAGATAAGAACCCGTATTTGGACCTAAGATATTGGTCTCATCTGCAGGGCGCCAATAGTCCAATCCAGGGGAGTTCTTATAAAGACCCGAGTTTGCCCAGCTATCAGTCATCCCCCAAAACAAGGGCGTACTTGCTTCTGGACTATAGTCTCTTTTAGCTACACCCTGCCAAAACATATTGAAGTCCACGCCTTTCCAATTCATACCTGCGCTGATACCGTAATTATAGCGCGGAAGACTGTTTCCAATAACCATTAAGTCACCATGATCATTAAGGGTACGCTTGCCATCGTTAATAATGTTATCCCCATTTTTATCAACGTATTTGATATCCCCAGGGCCCCAGTTAGCATGGTATTTAGATTGATCATGCATAGCCTCGCCTTTGGTCTGAATAATTCCATCCGTCTCAAAGCCCCATATCTCCCCATAGTTTTTCCCATTATACCAGGTGTCAATACGTCCAGTTTCATTGAAGTACTCGAGGATTTTTGTCTTACTATCGCCCAGGGTTAACTTCACATTATAGCCAATCCCGTTGGCCAGTTTATCATTCCAAGCTGCCACAAATTCAAAACCTTTCGTGGCTAACTTTGCATTGTTGGTTTGTGGAGTAGTAGCCCCAAGCAAGAATGGAAGTTCAGTTGCGCGACCGAGCATATTATCTGTTGTACGCTTGTACCAATCAAAGGTCAAGGCTAAGCGAGATCTTAATAAAGAGATATCAGCCCCTAGGTTTAGCGTAGTAACAGTCTCCCAGGTAATCTGATCACTTATCAGCGCAGGCGCATGTGCATACTGCGGCCGGGACTCGTTTATAATCCATTTCAACTCAGAGTAAATCGGAATTTTAGAATAATAAAGGTCATTTGCTACATTTTGATTTCCCAAAGAGCCATAGGATGCACGGATTTTGAAATTATTGATAGCACCTCTTAAAGGCTCCCAAAAGTCTTCTTTAGAAATGGCATAGCCCACAGAAGCGGAAGGGAAGAAGCCAAAGCGATTTTCTTTAGGAAATCTTGAAGACCCATTGTAGCGAGCTGCAAACTCCACTAAATATTTCTCTTGATAATTATAATTCACGCGGCCAAATCCACCCCGAGTCGCCCAATGACTCATATTATCTAAAGCCGTAATCCCCCCTAAGGAAGTTATAATGGATGGATTATCCTCCACTACAGGAGAAGCCCCCGTAGCCTGCAAGCCTGTATACAAATTTTCTTCCTGCTCATAGCCTGCCATAACCATAAAGTAATGATCTTGTAATTGCTTCTCATAGGAGCTGACGGCATTAAACAACTTATATACATTCTCGTAATAACCCGCAGTATAGGAAGATTGGGGCTTACCAATATTCCCTAAAGCACCTGTCCCAACCTCTACCATAACAGGCTTAGGATTGCTGCTCATCTTGGTATTTTTAATATTATAATTGTAGTTCACATTTGTTTTCCAGCCTTTGACAGGCTCTAATTCCACACCAATATTTGCGAAAAAGTCAGCATTTTTCTTCTTGTCTCTACCAGAGTCTTGAAGTAGGCGCACCAATGGACTTTGTACAGTGCCATTGATATTATGAAAGGGCATCATCGGGGCAAACATAAGCATCTCACGGAAGGTATGCTCCCGGCCTACTGTAGTCTCGCCCATAGGGAAGTCTGTAGCCGTCGTGGACCATTTTAAGCTGGAATTAAACTTTAACCAATCCGTAACGCGCGTACTTACATTGGACATTAGATTGTATCTTTTAAAATAATCATAGCCAAATGCATAGGTACCGTTTTGCTTCGTATAGCCAGAAGAAAGAAAATACTGTGTCTTGGGATTTCCACCCGATAAATTCATATTATGCTTTTGACTAAAGGCGTTGTTCCCCATTAAGATATGTGGCCAATCATTGTTGGCATTTCCATTTCTTCGTCCAGCCCAAATATTATCAATAGGCTTTTCAGGATCATACTCATAGGGAAAGCTTCCATCTAAGTACCCCTTTATTCTATTCATCTGCTCATCACTATAAACAGCTGTTAAGCCGGCATTGGCATTGGCTTGATTAAAGGCCGTTGCCCAGGTATAGGAATCAATAAAGCTTGGCAGATGTAAAGGCGAAGACAAGGAGAGATTATTGCTATAATCCAACTTCGAACCATCCTGTTGACTACCTTTTTTCGTAGTGATCAATACCACCCCAAAAGGAGCCCTTGAGCCATATACGGCTGAGGCAGAAGCATCCTTAAGAATGGAAATACTTTCTACAGTCTCTGGATCTACCCCGTTCAAATCCATCTCTACACCATCCACTAATACTAAAGGACTACTCCCTGCTAATGAACCTACACCCCGAATATTCATTGCACTTGCAGCACCTGGCTCCCCTCCACGCATGCCCATATTAATATTCATATTTGGAGAGGCACCTTTTAACAGATCAGCAACATTATTGGCTGGCCTATCTTTAAGTTGATCTCCAGAAATAACATCGATGGAGGCCGTTAGCTGGCCTTTCTTTTGCGTACCGTAGCCTACCACCACCACCTCATCTAAGTCTGTGGAAGCATCTTGCAGCAGGACCTTTAAGTCTGTCTTTCCATTTATAGCGATGCGCTTAGGCTGATATCCGATAAATGAAAAGCGTAAAGAATCGCTTAAAGCAATGGCTTCAAGCTTAAAAAATCCTTTGGCATCAGTCTGCATTTCAGCCCCAACTGGAATAACAGATACACTGACACCGGCCAATGGAGCACCTTGAGCATTCAGGACGGTCCCCGTAACCGTACTCCTTACTTGTGCAATGGCCGTCACCTCAAATAATAAGAGGAAAACAAATACCATAAATGGTCTAATTGATAGCATAGTATATTTATTTTGGTTTATTGATTCATACAATCCTTCCTGCCGCCCTTATCCGTATATCCTTACTCCCACACTACAAAATCACCTACTCAAAGTAGATTAATTCCCCTATCGATTTGTACAGCATTGAACGCTAGCCTTCAAAAAAAATAAATCGATTGCGCATAAAAATTTATGTAGCCCAGATTACGGTTACGTAACCGTAAATAGGGAAACAACAGACATTTACTTGCACGCTCTAATAAAGTCTAGCGTTTTGCTTTGACGTAAAAAATTGATTTTAGGAATATAATTTCTACCAAAATAACGTTATTGACCTATGCTTCCAATAGTTTTAGTAAAAAAATTTTCAGAAGCACGTACAAATCCCATTTAGCAGAATACTGAGCCATTTAATGAAAGTGTACGTGAACGTAATTTGTAACATTAATTTACATGCCCTATCTTTATCTTGTAAAAAATCCTATATTGGATCGAAATCATGCAGAGTGATTTGAAAAATACTAACCAATTTTTCTAAGTAAAACCTGATATAAACATCCAATGCAAATGAAAAATTTCGGATTTGGGATTATCGGAACTGGATCCATAGCGGCGATTCATGCCAAAGCTATTTTGGCCATCCCCGAAGCAAAACTAATAGGGGTTTACAATCGCACCTATGAAAAGGCTCTTGACTTTAGCGAGTCCTATTCCTGCCATGCATATAAGGACTTGGACAATCTTTTAGAAGATGAGAATATTACGATCTTGTGTATTTGCAGTGCATCGGGCACCCACCTTGAAATAGCCGAAAGAGCTATACGCGCAGGAAAACACTGCCTTATCGAAAAACCCCTAGAAATAACGGTGGATCGCTGTCAGCAGATTATTCAGCTTGCTGAAGAGTATCAAGTGAAAATTGGAACCGTCTTTCCGACGCGCTTTTATCCCAACAGCAAAAAAATAAAGGCTAAGCTAACCGAGGGCGCCTTTGGTACTCTGGTTATGGGCTCGGCTTATATTAAGTGGCATAGAGCAGCTTCCTATTATCAATCAGCTGCGTGGCGAGGTACCTGGGCATTGGATGGCGGAGGAGCCTTAATGAATCAAGGCATTCATGCTTTAGACATGCTTTTGTGGTATATGGGGCCGGTGGAATTTGTGCAAGCCCTAAAAGGCAATAGCGTACATCAAAGCATAGAAGTTGAAGATAGCCTTGTAGCCCAGTTGCAGTTTAAAAATGGCGCACTAGGCGCTATAGAATGCACGACTGCGGCCTACCCTGGCTCAGCCAAAAAGATCGAAATCATCGGGAGTACAGGCTCAGCCGTTTTAACAGAAAATCAGCTAACGCAATGGGATTTTCAAGATCATCTTAACGATTCTGAATTACAGGTTACAGCAGCTGACAAAATGCCCAATGCAGGCGCAAGCGATCCCATGGCAATTAGCCACTATGGACATCAATTGCAGATTCAAGACTTTATAGATGCGATTGCTGAAAACCGAAAACCCTTTGTCGATGCAGCAGAAGGGTTGAAATCTGTAGCTGTCATCTGTGCTATTTATAAAAGTGCAGAAGAGGGCAGACGTATTTATTTGTAAAAAATCCTGTATCCGAAAACATGAACCTAGCTAAAGAAATAGATATTGTACAACTGCTTTCTGCCCTCAAAGATGGGCAGCAGGTTGCCTTTGACGAGCTCTATTTCCATTTTGCGCCCAAGCTTTACCAGCGAATCTACCGCTTACTCAAAAACCCTGAGGTGGTTGAAGAAATTCTCCAAGACGTTTTTTTAAAGGTTTGGTCCATGCGCAGTCAACTTGATGCAGAGAAAGGCTTCACTACCCTACTCTATAGGATGACAGACAACTTAGCAATCGATCACTTCAGAAGATCCTGCTTGGAGAAAGCTTCCCAAAAGGAGATATGGGCATCCTCAATTAGCTATTATCTGCACACTGAAGAGGCAATTATTAGCAAAGAAAAGATTAAAATACTGGATGAGGCTATTCAGCGACTTTCCCCAAAGCGAAAAGAAATCCTCACCCTCTGCAACATCGAACATAAAAGCTACAAGGAAGTCGCGGCATTATTGGGCATTTCCGTCTCTACGGTTAGCAATCAATTGGTGAATGCCATGAAGGATATTAAATCTTATATTCAATCAAACTATAAGAACGAATATTTCCTGCTTATCTTAAGTCTCTTATTTTAAAAAATATTTAAAATTTCAATAGTGCGTTTCTACAGTTCGTTCGTATATCAAGATACCAAGGAATTATAAACTGAATTGAGCGCATGAATACCAATAAAAATGAGCAGATTACTGTTCTTTTAGACCAATATATTAAACAAAGCCTAACCCAAAGTGAGTTTGAGGAGTTATGTAGACTCTTAAACCAGTGTTCGGATCCAGAGTTTCATACCCTTATTCAGGATTATCTAGCGCTGGAGTCATTTGAGCTTCCTACGGAGTTTATTCAGAATCGCGTAACAAGCTTGCATAAGCCCATTTCAGCGGCTCTGAATCGAGACAATTCTCTCCATAAGCCGCTGAAATCAAGCTTTAAGCTTAAGCGCCTATGGTCTTTTACTGCCGCTGCCGCTATCTTGCTATTAGGCATCTTTGGTTATCGGCATTTCAACAGCGTCGCCCCGCTTAAATCCTTTGATCAACAAGCAGTAAACGATGTACTTCCCGGCAGCAACAAAGCCAGTATTATAATAGATGGCAAAGTATATGCCCTTCAAAGCGACCAGGCAGGATTACGCATAGGGGCTGATAAGATAATGTACAGCAATGGCGAGCAAATGCTGGCAGATGTAAGCCATAATAAGTCCATAAAAGTGGTGACCCCTAGAGCTGGACATTACCATCTACAGCTCGCTGACGGTACAAAAGTTTGGCTTAATGCGGGCAGCACGCTGAGCTATCTCCCCAACTATGGAAAACAAAATCGAACTGTTGAAGTCCAAGGAGAGGCCTATTTTGAGGTACAAAAGAATAAAAACCTTCCCTTTATTGTAAAAAGTAAAAATCAAGAGATAGAGGTCTTGGGGACAGAGTTTAATATACAAGCCTATTTAGATGAGCCGCTCACCAAAACTACGCTCAAGGGTGGTTCACTGCGCGTAAGGACCCTTGCGGGATCCCACCTTCTTAAGCCCAATGAGCAGACCATATTTAACCAAGCTACGATTGGAATACAGCAGCAAAGCGTGGATGCTGATGCAGTAATAGGCTGGAAGAATGGCATTATTGACTTGCATGGGATGAGTCTAGAAGAATGTATGCGCCTCTTGGCCAGGTGGTATGATGTAGATATAATATACGAGAATAAAATTCCGGCCATTGAACTCGGCGGACGAATAAGTTCTGGCCTTAAGCTATCCACCTTCTTAACCTTTCTCAGCAGCAACTTTAATATACATGCAGAGCTGAGCAGCAATAAAAAACTTTACGTCAAATACGAAGAACCTAAATAACCACAAGATGTACCTAAATACACAAAGATGAAAAAGAGAAGCAATAAAAACCCACCATAGGGAATAGCCAATTAAGCATTAAAGGGAGATGCTCGAACATCTCCCTAGATAATGTCCTATAAAAATGACTAGAAAGAGTAACCAATCATAAAACATTATATAATACAATATTATGAAAAAAAGTCAAGGAGGGGTATCCATCCTTGACTTTTTTTCATAATATTGTA
>JASLCA010000277.1 GCA_030146225.1 Sphingobacterium sp.
CCTCCGATAAAGCCTGTGTGCAAGCCATAGTTGGAGCGCGATATCCATTCCGCGGTATTGGTTTCGCTCATTGGCTTTTGTGAACTCGGCAATAGCGTTATGGTATTTCGATCAAAGTAAAGGTCTCGCCAGCTCCCCCCCTTCATGTCTGTACAGGCGTAGACACTTTCATCGTCTTCCTCAGGAAGATGTACGATAACTGCTTGTTTGTTTTCTTGAGCCACCTCTTTGCGAACAAAGTGCCAGATGCTATCTGCAACAATAAGTGCATCTGTCTTGGCTATAGTGGAGTCAACTGGCATTTTCTCCATCTTGACGCGAGGCGGGAAGCCTCCTGCAAGTGTTCCTACGGTCTTGCGTACCAAGGGAAAGGACATAATCATACCTGTAAAGGCCATTAACAAGGCCAGCGTTAAGGAATAAAAGCCTAAGACATTGTGTAAATCGTAGTTGATACGTTTTAACTTGGCTTTCCAATTGATGGCAAAAGCCTGCTTGGTATGGCGTTTATTCCATTTTTTTGGCCACCATAATACAATACCTGATAGGGTGATAAAGAAGAAGATTGCCGTTGCCCAGCCCACAACCTGACGCCCAATCTTACGGGGCATCCAAAGTTGGCGATGGCCCTCGTCCATCTCATGGAAGAAATCCTCATGATCTACTGCTGCTAAGATCTCAGCGGTATAGGGATTCATAAACAGGAGGGTATCGCTATGGTCTATAGAGGCTTTTACTGATTTGTCTAGTCCATAATACCAAAAGCTAGCCACCTCTAGTTCAGGATAGGTTTCCTTAATCTTTTGATGAAGTACACTTGGCGGCAATTGGTTCTCTTCCTGCTGCGGGGTTACGGAGTAATAACTGTAGACAAGGTCTTTAATCTCATGCTCGAAGACCAATACACAGCCCGTTACGGATAGTATGACAACGATAATCCCCGAAACTAAGCCTAGCCATAAGTGCAACCAAGCATTTAATTGTAATAATTTTTTCTTCATTGGTTTGTTGTTTACCAGTGTTTGGTCCAAAGTGATTGTTGTTACAGCCTAGGTTGGGCGCTCAAAGTGGAAAAACAAAAGTGAAACTTCCCTTTGCCAATAGGCTTAGGGAAGTTTCAGTATAAAAAAGGTTATTAATTTAATTTATATAGAACTGGAGTGTCGCCGTCTGAGCCTTCGATTTTAGCCCCTTTGGTCATCTTGTTGTTTGCAGAATCATATTCCCAGATGTATACGCCATCAGCCTTTAGGTCATTTACTGCGATATAAGCCTTGCCTTGGTTGACAACGGCGGATCTAGAGCTACCCAAGAGTGGGAAGTCAAGCTTATGAACAATTTGTTGTGTGTTTACATCTACTACTACATATTCCCACATTGCTGCATACCACCAGTCATCGTGTACTTTTACATTGGTCTTGGTATCGTGGGCATTGATTAAGATCGCCTTTCCATTGCCTAAGTAAGTAACGCCTAATTGATTGTCGCCAGCAAGTTTAGCACTAGTATTAAAGAAGTAATTCGGGTCAATTTTATATTCCCCATCTTTAATACGTAAAAATCCAGTTGGCATACTTGGCTTGTTACCGCCCAATACAGGCATGGTATGGGTCAAGATATAGGTGTAGCCATTTTCTTTGAATTTGCTAAAGTAGCCATTGCGGACAGCACCTAGTGGAGCTGAACGCTCATCTTCACTTGTAACCTTTAGGTTATTCATTCCTGCTGCATCCATTACTGCGGTGTAAGACTTATCGTAATGTACTTTCGTCTCTTCATTGTATATGCCGTAGCCAATTACAATTTTATTGCCTTCTGGTATAACAGAGAAAACCCGACGGGAATGTTTCTCAGGAATGCCTGTACGATCAAACTCACCACTTTTGGTTACCTCCATCTTGCTTACATCAATAACTGCATAGAAGTTGCTGGATCTAGGACCAATAATTAGTTCACTTTCGCTTAACCAAGCATGCCAGCCAACATAAAGCGCAGGCAGTTGGGAGAAAGGGATTTCTTTAATCGTAGTTAAGACACCATTTTCAAAGCGGAACTTACCAAAGGTTGCATTGTCTGGGTTTAAGCTGTAGAAGTCACGGCCTTTTTGGACAACATTTTCCTCCCAAGGAAGAAGGTCAGTTATATTTGTACCTTTTCCTACTGGAGATATTTTGCCTGTCATCAAGCTTTCCACAGGCAGCATATAGCGACCATTAGTCGTACGGATGGTTACGGCATATTCAGGGTTAATAACTTGGTCTGGTCCATCAGGTCCGTTTTTATCACTACACGATACTGCTGAAAGTGCTGTTGTAGCAAGCGCAAGTAAAATGAGGTTAAATCGTTTTTTTAAAGGAATTTGTGTTATCATTTTATTTATTTGTTAGAATTGTACATGTTTAAGTTATAGCGTAGTTTTACCGAGAAAGAGCGCCCAGGCTTCTGCAATTTTGCATTGTCATAGGCAATCTGATCCGTCAGATTTTTACTCTCTAGTGTAATATTGTAAAGACCTTTCTTCAGGGAATAGGTGATCCCCACATTTTGAATCCATTGGGTAGGGATGTAGTAATTGGTATTCTTATCCCCGAGCTTTGACCAGGTCATGGAGTACTCGTTTACAAACTGCATATACCAGTTAAACTCTAAGCGCGTATCTTTTCCCAATAGGTCATTCTTGCCAATAATAAAGTCGGTGTTCCCATACAACCAGGGCTTATCAGGCATACGGCTTTTATAGGTGATTTTAGGGCGATTGGTGCCGCGCTCAAACTCTTCTCTATCCATTGCGCTTTCATAGCTTAAGTTTACGGTAAAGCGAAATAGGTCGGCATAGTTGTATACTGATTCGAATTCAGCCCCAGTGACCTTAATGCCTCCAAAGTTGAAGAAGGTTCTAAAGTTTTCAATCCCTCCCTCACCCTGTACCGGCGGCGTACTTTGTATATAGTCATCTACATCTCTGTAGAATGCGCCTGCCGAAACGTTGATTTGTTGCTTTTCACCTATCTTGCTTCCGTAGAATAGGCCTAAGTTGTAATTATGACTATGCTCAGGGACTAATTTTGGGTTTGCACCTACTGTTGTGCCATCCCCAAAAAGCTCTACCAGTCCTGGAAGACGATACGCACTTTCATAGGAAGCCTTAAGGCCTAAGTCTGCTAAGATAAAGTAGCTTGATGCAACGCCATAGCCGAGATAACTCTTGTTTTCTGAGCTTTCTACACCCGCTTTATCTAGAATCTTACCCGTTAGCAGGTAGTATTTTGTAAAGGCATGGTTGCGCCATTTCTTGTTAAAGAAATCATGCATATAGTTGAGGCCCATAACATGTTTATTCACCCGATTGGATTGATCCTTGGTATGATTATATGGGTCTATCTCATTGTAACCTTTTCGGTAATTGCTGTTAAAGGTATGGGTAAGGTTTACAGATTGTTGGGTATTGATCAAGTAGTTTAAGGTAGACTGTATGGTATTGTTATAGCCTGTATAATGCTGTATAAGTTTTGATGTACTACGTTCTGCTCCTGTAGGATGATAACTTCCATTATCAGGAAGCCCATTCCAACGGTAGGTGGTATAGGAGCTGGTGTCGGTAATAACAGATTTATCTTGTGCTAGGTTGGCAAACAAGGATGCAGATAGCCCTTCAATAAAAAGATTGTCCTTTCTATAGCGGATGCTGGGCGCAATGCTTTTGGACTTTTCATTAATATGTGCAAAGACTCTTTCCTGTGTAGCTCCGGTTTGAATCTCCCGGTAGATATCCGAATAGGTTAACCCTACTACCAAGATGTCTGCCCATTTCTTCTTGGCAATCCCGACTTCTACCTGAGACATGGCAGAGCGGTAGCTGTCATTGAAACGGCGAGCAGTGGCCAGGGTGTCGTAGCCTGAGTTAGCACTATTAGGCACTTTTAGGTAAACGCGGGCCGCAGGGTTGGTTTTCATCAGGTAATCATTGTCCGAATAGTTGTAGTAAGCATTCGCATTAATATGTATGCCTGTCTTTGGCTCGGTATAACTGGCGCTTATTGCGCTGCGGTGGGTATTGAAAGAACCCAGGCTGTAGCTCAGGTCAATTGCTTTTTTGCGGTCTCTATTGGTTATAATATTGATTGCCCCGCCTAATGCATCGGTCGTCAGGTGAGCGGGTACTACCCCTTTATACACCTCAATACGCTCGACAATATTAATCGGGATATTATTGAAGGACATCCCACTTCCAAAGGCCTCAATGGGCACTCCATCGATAAAGAATTTTACCTGATTGCCGGAAAGGCCATTTAGGGAGAGGGTATAGGCAGAGCCTAAACCGCCTTGTTCACGTATTTTAACCCCTGTGCTTCTATTTAAGATCTGATTGACATCGGCGTTTATATTTGCATATTGCTTAGCATCGATCACATTGACACTAAAGCCTGACTCCTGCATCTTCTTGAGCTCCGATTTTCCGGATACATGGACTGCACTAATCTGCTGTAGGTCTTCCTGCAAAATAAATTGCAACTCTTCCTCGGCTTGCGGCAGGCTGATGCTTTGCTTTTTTGTTAGGTAGCCAATATTGCTGACCTGAACTTCGTACTGTCCTTTTGGTAATTTTTGAAATTGAAACCGCCCATTTTCATCCGTTATTGTTTCGGATGTTCCGCCGCTGAGCTTTACTTTAGCACCTTGTAAGCGTAAGTTTGTTTCCGTTTTTACTGTGCCTGTTAGGGTATGGTTGCTTTGTCCATATACTATCAAACAGTTTACCATGAAGGCCATCGTCATCGCCCATGTCGCTCTATACATTTTATTTAGATTAATTATACATAAGGATGTTGCGGTAGAAGGACTTTACCGAAGGTGGGGATGCGAAAAAAAGCTAGAAAATGTAAAAAAAAGTCAAAATAGTACTTAAAAGCCTCAAAAAGGCCTAAAATTTTGTTTTCAAAAATTCTGTTTAGCTTATTTTAGATGGTCTAGGCGTAGGATATAACTACTGTTATTGGGAACAGTTATTCCTTTTTTGATTTTTTCACTGGTACTATCATAGATCCAGACGGCATGTTGATCCTGGGCATCATCGATAGCAATATAGGCGATGCCATCTTTGATCCACACATTTTCTTTACGGGTGCCTTTGTCCAAGGGGATGTCCAGTTTGCTGAAAGCACCCGTCAGTAGGTTGACCCGATAATACTCAAATTGATAGGTGGAGTGATGATTGGAGAAGTCGCTGTATTTGTCCTGCTGCTCGGCTCTGATAATCGCCTCTTGCTTGCCTAAATACCAGAGTCCATAGGCGTGATTTTGTATCTGCTGTGAGATATTGATAAAGAACTTTGGATCTATTTGCAGGCTATCCTTTTGTTTACGAAAAATGCCCGTGGGCTGTTGTAGGTTATTGCCCATAGCAATGCCAGGACAGGACATAAAATAGAAATCTCCTTTTTCATCCGTAAAGCTGTAGGATTGTACCAAGTTAAATCCACCGGGATAGGTAGACCGATGATCCTCTTCTTGATGTAGTATATCTCCGCTAGCCAGATCAATGGTCATAAAGTACATGCTGTCTGCCGTGCTGTAATCATCCTTGCCGAAAAACTGGCTGTAGGAATATCCAAACCAGAGCTTGTTGGCTTTCAGCTCCATAATGCCAATGCTCAAGATATTGAAGTCATCTTTAGCCGCTGGCAGGGGGAGTTGCTTTTTTAGGATTAATTTAAAGTTTCGGGTATCCAATAAGAATATATTTCCTTTATCCAAGTGCGTACTCTCGATGGTGGCAATAAGCAGCGTATCCGAATTGTTAACCCAGGAGACGTTTTCAAGGTAATTATCTCCTAGATCTATAGAATCTATAGGGACAAGGCCATTGGCATTTAAACCAAATTTTCGAAAATGCCTATTCTTAGGGTTGAGTTGATAGTAGAAGCCATCTTTTAAGATAAACTCTCTATTGAAATTTAAACCTGAGGGAACCGGGATGGCTTGTGTAAGAGCAGCTGTGCTGTCTAGGGCCTGGGTTAATAAGATCGCATGGGAGTCATCCTTCTGTAGCAAGTACAGGGAGAAGGCTGCATTGTCTGATGCTACTGGCTTTTGCGTACAATTCGTAAATGCTAGTATGAAGCAGGATAAGAGCAGAATGCTTTTTAGGTATTTAACACACATCGCCAAGCTAGGATATTTGAAACTGTTTGCGTATTTGCTTTTGTACAATAGCTGGTAAGAAGGTAAATTCTCCTTTGCGCACAATAATAATCTTATTTGGATCCTTGGTCTCTGAAAGGTAATAGGTCTCGCCTGCCTTGAAGTGTAAATTTGCCTGCTTGCCATACTGTAAGATAATATCTTTGTTAGGCTTAAAGAGTACATTGCCCGTCAGGGTAAAGTCCCCAGAGTTTACATCTATATTAGCTTTGCTATTGGCACCTAAGACAAACTCAAAGGCTTGTTGCTTGACACTTGCCTGGGAGAATAGAGAAGCGGATTGTGACGCTTTAGGATTTCCCTGGCTTGTCCAGTAGTATGCGCCAAGTATTACCAGCAGGGAAGCTGCAATAGAAACTGCCGGCTTAAGCCATAGCCTGTACACGGGGCTTTCCTTTTTATCAACAAAGGCTTCAATAGGAGACCAAATCATTTCTTGATCGACTTCTTCAACTGTATCGCTGTCCATATCAAGCTGATCCCAATCTTCATTCTCCAACCAATTGCATACCGCAATACGCTCTTGCTCAGTGCACTGGCCAAGTTCATATTTTTCGAGTAACGCTTTATTGATATGTGTCATGCTTATTGGGAAACGATTATGCTATCTTGTTGTGTATGAAACAAAAATACAAAAAATTGTAGAAGTATTTTTTCGATTTGTGCAGTCCAAGTTTATTCCTGTTTTTTAAAGAAATTGCGAAATACCATAAGGGCCTTACTTATATGATATTCTACAGCGCGCTCGGTAATAAAAAGTTGTTGCGCAATCTCTTTATTGGTAAGGCCCTGCTCTCTGCTCATCTTAAATACATTCTTACATTGCTTGGGCAGGGTTTCTATAATGCTGCTGATGCGCTCCTTTAATTCCTTAAAGTTCATATGATTGTCTTCATAAGCAGCGCTGCTTTCCGTCAGGATATGTGCATGATGTCGATTTCGGGTAGCCTTATTCCGGATATACTCTAAGCTTTTTAGCTTAACAGCCCTTAATAAATAGCGTTCGGCATCGTGTAGTGAAAGATGCTGACGGCGTTCCCACAAGGACTTGAAAATCTCTTGTACGATTTCCTTTGCGTCATCTTCATTGCTGGTCGTTTTTAGCGCAAAGCAATACATCCTTTTCCAATAGGTTTGAAAAAGTTGCTCAAATGTCTTTCTGTCTATTATTTGAGCTGTAGTATGTGAAGAGGTATTCAAAACGGAGGTAAAGATAGTCTTTTATTTAGAACGATTATAAACAATATGCTTAATTGTTTAGCGATCTATCTTTTTCTCTCTTGTCCAACTGTGTTTTTAAGCTTTTGGATAGCTGATATTGGCTGGCTGTTTTCTTGTTGCTGGGCGTGTCCGCAATTAGTAACTCCTTTTCTCTTAGTACCCTGAGGTTGTTAAATACTGTGGCGTAGGAGGAGTTAATATTTGCCTGATGAAGCAGCACAAATATCTCATCTCCCGAAAGACTGGCTGGGTTACGATAGATGATTTTCACTATTGCTTTTTGCAAAGGCTTTAATGCGCGGATATCGATAGTCATAGAACCGTTTTTAAGCGATGAATATTTGTGCTTGTTCAATTTTATTAACTTCCAAATCTATACTGTAAGGAAAGTAATACCTTTCTATTGTCAGGGAAGCGCTTGTTGTCAATCTGCAAATTGGCAAAGCTGCTGCTATATTGTGGCGTGCCATTGCGTACTAGGCCATTGGCAGCTAGCTTGATCATTGCGCGTTCGCTCAGGAGTTTTTTCTCCACGGCAAGATCAAGTCCATAGGTCTTTTCTACCTGACGTATGCCATCGGTAAGTGGCGAGTTGTAGTAGCCTAAGGCTTCGATGCGCCAGCCTTTCTGAAAATTAAAGGTATGTCTACTGTTGGCGGTCCAGCTTGAGCCTTTCCGATCTAAATCAATCGCTCCAACGGTTCCTTTAAAGCTATTGTGAAAGGCATTGATATAATGACTTCCATCCCAGAAGGGAGCAAAGCGATTGTTGTACATCATGCTCGCACTGTAGTTTAGGTGCTTTCCAAGGTTCTCGGGCCTGCTATAGGTCTGCGAAGGGTTTTCGCCAATGCCCGTAATCCAGGTAATCACATCCTTGCTATGGCTGAGTCCCAGGGTGGTAAAGAGCTTGTTTTTAAAGCCATGCCCCAGTTCTAGGATATTGCTGATTTCAGGCTTTAGGTCTGGATTTCCTTCATAATAGCTAAAGGGATCCTCGTACACCCTAAAGACATTGACATCATGATCGCTTGGACGGGCGATGCGCGAACTATAAGCAGCCCTTAAGTTATGCTTTTCGTTGATGGCATAGCTGGTGAACAGGGTGGGGAATAGATGGAAGTAATTGTTCTTATCGGCCTGCTGAATGCTTTGTTGATTTGCCTTGGTATAGGTGTACTCCGCGCGTAAGCCCAGCTTGTATTCAAAGCTGTTTATCTTGCTTCCAAAGGTTGCATAGGCGGCCTCCACATGCTGCGTATATTGGAAGTCATAAGAGCTGTTATTGTCGCGTACCCATGCGCCTTGCTGTAGGGTGTCATTTCTAAGTTGATTGTCAATAAAGAAATGGGTTCCCTTCCAGCCCAGCTCATACAGGCTATGCCTGCCTATTGGCTGACTATAGTCCACTCGGGCACTGTAGGTGGTATTGCTTAGATCCTGTAAATTATGCCTAGCTGAGGGCTCTTTGAGGGTGTTTGCCTGCTGATATCGGGTGTAAAAATCATTGTCATAGGCATTGCTATGCGGCGCAAAGTCTAGGTTTACTTTAAGGTAATGATTTTCCTGCTCATACTTTTTATTGTAGTTGACATTAAAGGTCAGGTTGTTATAGCCCTCGTCAAATCTGTTGTTGGTTAAGGCGCTTTGGGTAACTTGTTGGCTTGCATCGCTGAAGTCAAGCTGAATATCCGAATAGGAGATATAATTTCCTTTTATCCAGCTAAAGCTAGCTTCAAGGGTGCTGCTGCTGTCGATATCAAAGGTAAGGCCTGTCAATATGCTGTGATAGCGACCCGGATTTAGACGTCTTTCCTCATGTTGGATTTGTTTACGTTGTAGGCTGCCATCTGGATTGCTCCAAGTACGTACCAGATCTGAACTTTCTTTGCCCTCCTCATGCCCAGTAGATAGGTTGGTAAATACATTTAGACGCTCGGTCTTGTAATGTAAGCCTGCCCCAGCACTAGCCTGTGCCTTGCGGGTATGTGATCCCCGTAAGAATACATCCCCACCCCAGCCAGCATGCTTGTTTTTCTTGGTAATTATATTGATAATACCAGCCGAGCCTGAGGCATCCTCCTTGGAGGAGGGAGTGGAGACCAATTCTAACTTAGCGATGTCTCGGGCTTGTAGGCCGCGCAGCATACTGGCTAGTTGGGCCCCTGAGACGTAAACATCTCGGCCATTGATTTTAATGTTTGCACCTGTACGTCCCTGTATGGAGAAGTTGCCCTTGCCATCTGAGACAATCCCAGGTGTTTTCTCCAGCAATTCTAAGACATTATTCCCCTCAGCCAAGGCCGACTCTTCTACATGCACCACCATTTTATCCACAAATTGCTGTACAACTGGAGGCTTACCAAAGATATGTACGGCATTGAGGGCTATAGCCTGTGGATTTAAGATGGCTGGCGTGATGGTAAGCTTATCCCCATGTTTGGTACTGTAGGCTTTAGAGTAGTAGGTCTCATAGCCAACGGAGCTAATACGTAGGATAAAATTGCCATGGGTATTGGCCGTAAAATCATATTGCCCACTTTCATTGCTACTGGTCTGCATAAACAGGGTAGAGTCTGGCAGTTGCAGCAAGCTGATGCTGGCTTTCTCTAAAGCTTTTCCATTTTCAGCGAGCACTTTCCCATGTATGCTAAATTGTGCATGTAGGGGTGTTAAGGTAATAAGTAATAAAATAATGAGCAGTAATATGCTTTTATCTTTCATGTTTGTAAATGCTTAATGATTGGTAATCATAATATTATGACTACAGCTGTGAGGGTCAATCTGCCGGGCTCATGCATTAGCCTGATTTAGATTAATTATAAATAGCGACCTCCTTATTGGATAGTAGCGCATCAGGG
>JASLCA010000278.1 GCA_030146225.1 Sphingobacterium sp.
GGATGGGCTGTGTGTGATGGGCGCCTACTTCGTATTGATCAAAACGATGCCCTTTATGAATTATTAGGAACAAAATTTGGAGGAGATGGTGTTTATAATTTTGCTTTACCAGATTTACGAGGCCGCGTTCCAGTCTCTCAAGGAAATTCGGGAACGAATAGAATCTATGTTATGGGCTCAAAAGGCGGTGTTGAAAATCAAACACTTTTATTAAATAATTTACCAAGGCATACTCATTTCAACCCTTCAATATTGGCGGACAAGATTAAGCAATTTGCCAATGCCTCCTCAACAGGTAAGGCTGATGGCACTTTTGGACTACATGCTGCTATTGTACCAGGTGAAAAGCGTTATGGTAAAACCAAATCTAGCAACCTTACGGGAAGTTTATTAAAGCTAGAAACAGAAGACATTGGGGGCAATCAAACACATAATAATATGCAGTCCACAATATGTCTACATTATATTATTGCCTTAAATGGGATATACCCAAGCAGGTCTAATAATTTTTAATCCAATTGCTTTATTTGCGTCAACAGCTTATGCGACAATATATATTTACACACCTAGTCCTTTTTCTAAGTACACTACTATTTTGTAATTGGAATAGGGTACAGGCACAGTGTACCGATGGTCTGGGAAAGATTGCCTTTACAGGCTATCAAATAGCGGATAACAACAAGCCGCAAGGTCAAGAAGACCAGTTTTCCTTTATCTTACTGGATTCCCTACCTGCCAATACGCAAATTTATTTTACAGATTTAGGCTTAGTTAGCCCAACCGCTTTTCAGGACCTAGCGCAGGCCAAAACCGATGGCGTCTTAGTTTGGACAAGTGTAATTGGGTTAGGCGCAGGTAGTCAGGTTGTTATAAAGGTGTCTAGTGAGACTGCAAACCTAGGTTCTGTCAGTAAAGGGGTTGGAAACTTTGAATTTGGCCTTGGTGGGGATCAGCTTTTTGCCTGTATGGGGAGCTTGTCTCCTGCGAAGATTGAGGCAGCCTTATTAATTAATAAACTAAGTTGGGATACAAGTGTTCCTACGCTTAGCTCTTCAATGTCCGTAATGCCCATTGTGGATTCAAGTAAGAAGCAAGTTCGCATTGTAAGTAATCAGACTGAAGATGCCTATCAGGCTTCTTGGGAAAATACTCCTGCACTCAGCGGTACGCGACTCGATAATATTCAAATGGTTAATAGTCAGTTGTTTGGTGTCTTTACGAGTCTTTCTGTGGATCAGGCAAAGTTGAGTCAGAAGAATTATCCTTGGAATCCATCTGCCCCAACTAGCAGCGAAATTACCTTGAGTAATAATTTGCTTTCCATAGTCTCTGATGCTTGCTATTATCAATGGCAGATCAGCAGGGATGGCCTGACTTTTATGGACATTGAAAGCAATGCTCAGGGAGCTACACTGAATATTGCCTCCAATCCTACAACTGTAACTTGGTATAGGGTAAGGCTTACAGGGCTAAAGAGCATATTTAGCGATCCCTTTTATCTAGGCCCACCTAATGTGGCTCCGCGTATTGAAAATCTGGATGGGGATAGTGTTTCGTATACTGAACGAGCTCTTGCGGTACTGCTGGATTTAGGAAGTGATGCAACCGTGACGGATACTGACTCAGATGATTTTAATAAAGGGTCACTGACAGTTTCGATAGTCAGCAATCTTTCCGCAAATGAAGACGTGCTGAGCATCCGCAATCAGGGGACTGAAGCGGGACAGATTGGTATTTCTAGTAATACGATTACCTATGGGGGCCTACCAATAGGAAGCTTTACAGGAGGAGTTAATGGGGCAGATTTATTTATCTCCTTTAACGACAAGGCTAATCCAGAAGTCGCTCAGGCATTAATAAGAAATATTCAATATCACAATTCAAATAATGCTAATCCGAATTCTAAATCGCGCTCAATTGGTTTTAAGCTATCTGATGGTTATGGGGGAGTTAGTTTAGATGCTTATGTAGTTGTTTCGGTTATCGCTATTAACGATGCACCTGTGATTACAGTTCCAGTCACACAAAATATTGTACAGGATCAAAGCTTGACGTTTACTGCTGCAAACAAGATTAGCATTGAGGATATAGATGCAAATCAAGGCATCTTGCGCCTTACGGTAACAGTTACCAATGGGGTATTTACCTTAGGATCTACTGCTGGCCTAAGTTCTGTTCACGGCGAGGAACAAACAGCCCAAAGTCTAACTGTTGAAGGTAATCTTCAAGCCCTTAATCAAGCCTTGAATGGCTTGGTTTTTACGCCCAACACAGGATTCGCGGGCAGTGCAAGCATTTCAATTACGTGTAATGATAAGGGCAATACGGGGCAAAACGGTCCCATGAGCACGACGGCGAATATAGAAATTTTAGTCAAACAAAAGCCCGCTCGGGTGCTGCATGTACAATCCATAAACGGTACGTATAAATTAGCTGATGAGCTGTTTATAGCGGTAGCATTTGATAGATCGGTTGCAGTTACAGGAACGCCATTCTTGCTATTAAATACAGGCGTAGTCAAGCAGGCAGTTAATTATGATAGTGGTTCTGGAACGGAAACACTTTTATTTCATTATAAGGTGCAAGCGGGAGATAATAGCCTAGCATTAGATTATGAAAGTACGACAGCATTAAACCTGAATGGGGGAACGATAATGGATGCTGAAGGACAAAACGTTTTATTAAACCTGCCTGAGGTAGGTTCCGCAAATTCTTTAGCTGGGCGTAGTACGTTGGTAATTGATGGCCAAGCCCCAGTGTTTACGCTAAGCATTAATGCTGGCCAGAATTATACCAATACGAGGACAGTCCAAATTGCTCTCTCAAGCAGTGACACGGATCTGAACGATTTGAAATTTTCAAATGATAATACTAATTGGGTTGATGTAGACCCCGATCTGTCTAAAAAATATTGGGACCTTTCCGAAGGCGACGGAAAGAAGACCGTCTATGTACGTTATAGTGATTTTGCAGGAAATACAACCACAATGACAGCCTCTATAGAATTGGATATGACTGCCCCTAAAGTTACCAATGTGTCCGATGGAGAGTTTTATAATACAGATCGTAGGATTGAATTTAACGAAGGTACTGCCACCTTAAATGGCACAGCCTTTACCTCTGGAACCGTCGTTACTACTCCAGGATCTTATATCCTGGTAGTTACAGATTTGGCCAGCAATACGACTATGATAAATTTCACCATCGACAAGACGTCTCCTGTAGTAAGTGGCGTAGTACATAAGGGTATATATACTAGCAATCGTACCATTAGCTTTAATAAAGGGACTGCCACCTTAAATGGCTCACCCTTTACTTCTGGAACCATCGTGACAGCCGAGGGAAGTTATTCTCTTGTGGTAACAGATAAAGCTGGCAATGTGACTATCGTAAATTTCCGCATCGATAAGACCGAACCTGCGATGCCTACAGGTCTGCAGGCTGTAGGCGGAAATCAACAAGTCAAACTGAGCTGGAACGAAAATACAGAGTCAGACTTGGCTTATTATGATATTTATTATAGCTCAGCGACTGTGCCTAAAACTTTTTGGAAGAAGGTATTATCGGCTAATCCAAGTCCAATAAAGGATATGTTGACCAACGCAGTGGCCTATACATTCTATGTGCAAGCAATAGATAGTGCAGGAAATAAAAGTGCTGAAGCGACAATTACAGCAACAGCCAAGGAGGATCAAAGCATCACTTTTATAGCGCCTACGGGATTAAGCTATGCTATGGCGGATGTACCGCTACTGGGTACAGCAACTTCTGGCTTAACGGTGACTTATAGATCATCTGATGAAACTATTGCATTGCCTTATCAGGATATTAATGATGCTGGGAGATGGAAATTAAAAATTCTTCATGCGGGTACTGTAATTATTACAGCAATGCAAGTGGGCAGTAATGCTTATGCTGAAGCCCCAGAGCGTAGCCATAGCATTGATATTGCAAAAGCGATTATGACAGGCATCAGCCTTAGCGATCAAGTGCATACCTATGATGGTACGCTGAAAGAGATGCGCATAACGGGTACGCTGCCTACTGAAGTTACACCGAGGTATACGGCTAATCAACAAACGAATGCAGGTGTTTATAAGGTAACAGCCCATCTTGATGGTGGAGCGAACTACGAAAGTAAAAGCTTAGAAGCAACCTTGACCA
>JASLCA010000318.1 GCA_030146225.1 Sphingobacterium sp.
CTAACCATTCAGCTGCATTTTTTTGGGCTTCTGTAGCGGGAGCATCAATGGTTTCCCAGCCTTTTACCAAGCGGAATGCATTCCAAATTTTATTAGCAAAGTTCCGCCCTTGCTCACAGTAGGATACGTCAAACATCAGGTCATTTCCTGCTGGAGATGACAACAACATGCCCACGCGTACTCCATCCGTCCCGTATTGATCCATAAGCTCAATGGGGTCAGGGGAGTTGCCTAATGATTTGGACATCTTGCGCCCTAACTTATCGCGTACGATACCTGTAAGGTAGACGTTCTTAAAGGGTGGTTTTTGTGTATAGTCATGGCCCATAATAATCATGCGTGCAATCCAAAAGAAGAGAATCTCAGGTGCAGTTACAATATCATTTGTGGGGTAATAGTAGTTGAATTCGGCATTGTCAGGGTTGCGTACTCCATCAAATACCGACATCGGCCATAGGCCTGAGGAGAACCAAGTGTCTAAAACATCTTCTTCTTGACGTAGGCCAAGAACTGATTTTCCTTGCGCGCTAAATTCAGCTAAAGCTTCGGCTTCGGTCTTGGCGACTACCCATTCGTTTTTCTCATTGTACCAGGCTGGAATACGCTGCCCCCACCATAATTGGCGAGAGATACACCAGTCCTTAACATTCTCCATCCAATGCTTGTAGGATGCAAAGAATTTCTCTGGGATAAGCTTAATGCTGCCATTCTCTACATACTCCAATGCAGGCTTGGCCAGATCTTCCATCTTACAGAACCATTGCATAGATAGCTTGGGCTCAATAACGGCATCAGTACGCTCAGAAAAGCCTACTTGAGATTTATAATCTTCAATCTTCTCAATTTGGTCAACTTCTTCAAGCATCTTAACGATTTTCTTGCGCGCCACAAAGCGGTCTTCACCTACTAGGATCTGCGCCTTTTCATTAAGCGTACCATCATCGTTTAGCAGGTCAATAACCGCTAAATTATGTTTCTGTCCGAGCTCATAGTCGTTGAGATCATGCGCAGGGGTTACCTTTAGACAACCAGTACCGAAATCCATCGCTACATAAGTGTCTTCTATAATTGGAATCTCTCGGTTAATTAATGGTACCTGTACGGTCTTGCCTTTTAAGTGGCTATAACGCTCGTCATTTGGGTTAATACAGATGGCTGTATCGGCCATAATGGTTTCAGGGCGTGTGGTTGCGATAACAATATGCTCGGTGCTATCTGTAATAGCATAGCGGATATAGTATAGCTTTTGGTTAACCTCTTTACGGATTACTTCTTCATCAGATAGCGCTGTTTTACTCTGGGGATCCCAGTTTACCATTCGTACCCCACGGTAGATATAACCCTCCTTGTAAAAGCGGATAAATGTATCGATAACGGATTCCGAAAGATCGGGATCCATAGTAAACTTTGTACGTTCCCAATCACAGGAAGCACCTAGTTTTTCGAGTTGTTTGAGGATAATGCCTCCATATTTTTCCTTCCATACCCAAGCATGGTCTAAGAAGTCCTCGCGGGATAGCGATTCCTTGCTAATCCCTTGCTCCTTAAGCATAGCGACGACTTTAGCTTCCGTGGCAATGGATGCATGATCGGTACCGGGTACCCAACAGGCATTTTTTCCTAACATACGTGCACGACGGATCAAGACATCTTGAATCGTGTTGTTTAGCATGTGCCCCATATGCAAGACCCCCGTGACATTTGGTGGTGGCATCACAATGGTGTATGGCTCGCGTTCATCTGGAGTGGAACGGAAAAAACCGTTAGCCTTCCAGTAGGAGTACCATTTTTCTTCTGCTTCTTTCGGATTGTAATTCTTTGCTATGCTCATTTTTATCTGGGAATTCAAAACACAAAAATACGGAATTATTAAGATTTATAGGCATGCTATGCCTAATAAAATCTTGCAGTTGTTACAATAGGCACCCCAGTTCTTCTTGAATAATATGTACTTTTGACAATTGTTTTATAATATTATATAGTAAGTGTGGTACACATGATGAAAAACGGATTCCATTGGCGGTCTAACATCTCCTTCTTCGTAGCATTGTTTTTGTATTGGTTACTCCTTTGTTTCTTAGATAGATTAGTATTTTTTGCAAGCATATTTCATAAGATTTCTGAGCGAGAGGATGTTTTCTTTGCTTTCTTATATGGCATGAAGATGGACTTTTCTTTAAGTTCTTACCTGTTAATTATACCTTTATTATTCTATGGGATTCAATTTGGTATCTTTAGAAGGCCTGTTTCGCGCTGGTGGTTAAGGCTTTATTGTTTATTTCCTACGGTGCTCTTTGCAGCAATAACCATTACAAATCTGCCCTTGTATGAAGCTTGGGGAGAGAAGATAAGTCGTCGGGCGATAACCCTGGGCTTGGATACTGTAGGTGGGGTTTCCAGCTCGGTAGACATGGGCATGCTGGTGCAGGCTGCATTTGTATTGATTATCTACTTTACCTGTGCTCATTTTTTTTACCACCTGCTGGTGGTGAAGTACGCCAAGTTTAGCAAGCAGACCCCAGGTTCAACTTCGCTATTATTCTTCTTATGTGCATTTGTACTTTTTACGCTTATGCGTGGCGGCTATGGAAGGGCTACCTTAAATCCTAGTTCGGTTTATTTTTCGGATAATAATGCATCCAATCATATGGCTGTAAATACCTATTGGGCATTTTTAAAGGATATGACAAAGAGTTCGAAAAAGAATCCTTACCAGTTTATGGATGAACAGGAAGCCAGCCAATTACTTAAGTCTGTACTTCCTCATCCTACTGATTCTATCGAGCAGGTGCTACATACGGATCGACCAAATGTGGTGCTCGTAATCTTGGAGGGCTTGGTCGCTCAGGTTTTTGAAGATTTGGGTGGCGAGAAAGATGTTACTCCGCATATGAAGCAACTGATGGATGAGGGGATCTCCTTTCGGAGAGCTTATTCTGCTGCGGATCGCTCCGACAAGGGCATGATTGCGGTCTTGAGTGGCTTTCCTGCGCAAGGTCCTGAAAGTATTATTAAGTATATCCCCAAGCATGAGAAGTTGAGTAGCATTGGACAAGTTTTTGACTCATTGGATTATGCCACTTCCTTTTATCATGGTGGACAGAGTGAGTTTTATAATTTTAAGTCCTATATGTTTACACATGGCATCGAGCGGGTGGTGGACAATAATGACTTTCCACTTCATGTACGTCGTAACTCTTGGGGGGTATACGACCATGTTATTGCCAATAGGATGTTACAGGACTTAGGCAAGGAGAAAAAGCCATTTTTCAGCATCTTTTATACCTTGGTAAATCATGAGCCGTTTCATTTAGACGGGGAATATAAGTTTGGCAACAAGACCAAGGCGGATGCTTATAGAAGTACTTGTTTCTACACCGATAGCATGCTTTTCAACTTTGTGGAAAAGGCTAAGACGCAAGATTGGTATGCCAACACGGTATTTGTGGTTGTCTCGGATCACGGTCATATGTACCCTACGGAGAAGTATGGCTTGGATATGCCAGAGCGTTTTCACCTCCCGCTGTTTATGTTTGGGGGAGCGATTAAGCCTGCCTACCAAGGACTGAAGGTAGATGATGTGGTCAGTCAGCTGGATATTGCCGCGACCCTTGCGGGCTTTGTTGGGGATAAGAGTCATCGATTTAAATATTCTACCAATCTCTTTGACAAGCAGCGGAAGCATGTGGCCTTCTACAATTCCAATAGCACTTTTGGCATTGTTACCAATACGGATGTGGTAGGCTATGATTTGCAGGGGCGGAAGGTGTCTTATACTAATTTATCGGATAAGCCAGCACAAAGAGATAGCCTCTTGCATATTTCTAAAGCCTATTATCAGACGGTTTTTAAAGATTTTTTAAATTATTAAGGGATGAAGCCTATTCAGTTGACTGGAATGTTTAATCGATTCCTAGCTTTAAGCCTGCGTTTCTTAGGATTGCTTGTACTGTATGCTTGCTTGCGGGTAGGCTTTTTCTTGTACAATCAATCCCTCTTTCCATTGGTTACTGGGCAGGACTTATGGGGCATGTTAGCCGGTGGGATACGCTTTGATATTGTGGCCTTGCTATACCTCAATAGCCTGTATATTGTAATGGTGTCGCTGCCCTTTCCCTTTACCTACAACAAGCGCTATCAAAGGCTGGCTAAGTGGGTCTTTTTGATAAGCAATGGGGTGGGCATTGCCTTAAACCTAATGGACTATGCCTATTATCCTTTTACCCTGAAAAGAACTACTGGGACTGTGTTTAGTCAGTTTTCAAATGAATCCAATCTATTTCAATTGTTCTTGGATTTTATGCTGGACTACTGGTATTTAGTACTTTTGTTTGGCCTGCTGCTATGGCTAATTTCCAAATTGTACGATCAGTTGCAGGAGCAACGGCCCTTGCAGTTTAGCTGGCTAGACTATACCCTGCGTACGGCATTGTTATTGCTCGTGGCTTTCTTATTTATTGGGGGGGTACGCGGCGGCTGGGCGCATAGTACTAGACCCATTACGCTAAGCAATGCAGGGGACTATGTAAAGCATCCAGAGGAGATGAATATTGTTTTGAACACGCCTTTTAGCATGCTCAAAACATTAAAGGCGGTGCAGTTGAAAGCGCTTAATTATTATTCGGAAGCGGAGCTAAATGCGCGATATCCTGTTGTAAAGCAGCCCCAGCCGCAGGCTTCATTTGAGAAGATGAATGTGGTTTTCCTTATTATGGAGAGCTTTGCAAAGGAGTATGTGGGGGCTTTAAATACAGATTTGGATGGCGGTAATTACAAGGGCTATACCCCTTTCTTGGATTCGCTAATTGGAGAGTCCTATACCTTTACTCGGACTTATGCCAATGGACGTAAGTCTATTGATGCCTTGCCTTCGGTAATTACAGGCATTCCCTCTGTGGGAGAGCCTTTTGTCTTGTCCATCTATTCTGGCAATAAAACCACAAGCATTGCTAAGCTGCTGGGGGATGAAGGTTATGAGACGGCTTTCTTCCACGGCGCCCCCAATGGCAGTATGGGCTTTTCGGCTTATATGAAACTGGCAGGTGTTCAGCATTATTACGGCAAGAATGAGTATAATAATGATGCGGACTACGATGGGATTTGGGGCATCTGGGATGAGCCTTTTATGCAATTTATGGCCGACAAGCTGGATCAGATGCCGGAGCCTTTTTTTGCAGGATTTTTTTCCTTGTCCTCTCATCATCCCTTTAAGGTGCCCGAGCAATACAAGGGCGTGTTCCCTAAGGGGCCGCTTCCGGTACATGAACCCATTGGCTATTCCGACCATGCTTTAAAGCAATTTTTTGCGAAGGCTTCTCAGATGCCTTGGTTTAAGAATACCCTCTTTGTATTGTGTGCGGATCATTCCACGACCAGTTATCTGCCGGAGTACAGTACCCCAGCCCAAGCCTTTGCCATTCCGATTCTTTTTTATGCGCCAGGGAAGGAGCTAAAGGGCGTAAAAGATAGATTGGTGCAGCAGATCGATATTATGCCTACGGTACTTAATTATCTGGGCTACAATAAGCCTTATTTCTCCTTTGGCTCGGATGCCTTTGGGATGGATTCAAATAATTTTCTGGTTAACAATATAGGCGGAACCTTTAATTTCTTTCAAGGGGATTATTTTATGACGCATAATGGTCAGCAGCCTTTGTCTTTGTTTAACTTACGAAAGGATCGCTTGCAAAAGCACAACCTGCTGGAGCTTGAGAAAGCCGCGGTGGACAGCTTGGATCAACAGTTAAAGGCATTTATTCAGCAGTACAACTACCGTATGATTCACAATAAGCTAGTCGCTGATTAGCGCCAGAGCTTCTTATTAAAGGTATAGCGGAGGCTAAAGCTTTGCTGGTTGCTGGTTGCATCTGGGGCAAAGTGAAAGGATGCTATAAACTTGGCTTCTAGATTTTTTCTTCTGAAGGGGGTCCAGCCTAGGTCTAAGCGGTCGTACTGTTTACGCTGATAGAAGGAGTCGCCTAAAGGGAGGTTTTGAGGATCTCCTTGATAGAAGCTGTTGGCTAGGGAAAAGCTTTTATAAGCTAGGTATAGCTGAGCGAGGAATCCTTTTGTTTTACGCATCTCATATTTGCTCCGTATACGATCAAAGCCAAGCGCAAAGCCCGCATCTATAGTTAAGGAGTCTAGGAGGGTATGCTTGCTTAAATCTGCACCTAGGCGAAGCAAGACTATGCCATTGTCCTGCACATGCTCATCTTCATTTATTGTACTTGTAAGGGCATTGTGATAGAGTAGGGCATCATTTGCAAAGTAGGCAGCGCCGAGCTTATACTTGCCCGAGGTACCCACTACAAATCGCTCCCGTTGTATTGGACTCTGCTTGCTGAGCCAGTCTATATACATGCTTTGGCGAAAGTTTTTATTTTTATAAGCTAAATACAGCCCTTCTATATTGGGACGATCGTACATAAAGGTATCGGCTAGTACAAGCTTGGGGACATCTTTAAGGCGCTCATAACGGGGCATATGCCCTAGGGCAAAATCAAACTTCGCATTCTTAAATTGATAGTATACGATCGGCTTAACCCATTGCTTATTGTCTGTATTTGTGCCGAAATCTTGGTTGTAGTGCAGGCCTGCGACAACTCGATTGCTACTGTCTAATGCAAAGTAAAAGGTAGGGCTTATCATGGTTCCCAGGATGGTTCTGTCCAGGGTATAAGTTGATTTATACTCTCTGTTATCAATATACCCAAAGAAGTCTAGCTTTAAACCTACCTGCTGGGCTATGGCTGTGCTTGTAAACAAGAGGAATGTCCATACTGAAATCAGCCGCAAGAAGTACCTGGAAATACGCATACAATAAATATATAAAAAGAGCAAAGTCAAAAGCCTGCTGCTATTCGGCAAAATACTAAAAATAACAGATTGTAAAGTATTAAATAATATCTTCTTAAAAGCAAACAATTCAAGGCGGATTTAGTTTAACAATTAAGTGCTAACTAAATGTTTTACAGAAGAAATAATTAATTATGACATCAACTATCCATAAGTTTAAAAGTACCCTCAAGCATTGGTATGTGCCATTGATTATTGGTATTCTACTTGTTTTATTGGGAATCCTATCCATGATGACCCCTTTGGGGACCTATGTAGCCATCAGTATGTTTGTCAGTGTGGCCTTTTTGTTTTCAGGGATTCTACAGCTGATTTTTGCAATTAGTAATAAAAATGAAATTGATGGTTGGGGCTGGCAATTGGCAGCAGGTATTATTTACACCTTGTTAGGCTTGTATATTGTCGTAAATCCGCAGATTACCATGCTAACTCTACCCTTTGTTATCGCATTTTTTGCATTTATTCAAGCCATCTTTGGGATAGCGACTGCTATAGAGTTTAAGCAGATTGGATTGAAGAATTGGGGCTGGATGTTGTTCTGGTCTATATTGGGTTCGCTATTTGCATTAATCCTAATCTTTAATCCCGCATTGTCTGGTCTTTACATCGTGTATATGCTGAGCTTTGCGATTATCTTTTCTGGGATTATTAGCATCAGCATGGCCTTTCAGTTGCGGAGTATTCGCAAGCGTGTAAAGTCTTATATGTCTCGAGAAGATTAATGCTTCTCGGATATTGTCAATAAAAAAAGGCCATCTGTATAGATGGCCTTTTATATTGCTGGGAGGTATTATACCCCTAATAATAATCTTGCTGGATCTTCTAAGAGTTGTTTAACGCGTACTAAGAAGCTTACAGACTCGCGACCATCAATTACACGGTGATCATACGATAAGGCTATGTACATCATTGGACGGATAACGACCTGACCATTTTCAGCTACAGGACGTTGAATAATGTTGTGCATGCCTAAAATTGCAGATTGCGGTGCGTTGATAATTGGCGTAGACATCATCGATCCAAATACTCCACCATTGGTGATGGTAAATGTACCGCCTGTCATCTCGTCAATCGTTAACTTATTGTCACGGGCTTTAGTAGCCAGATTAATAATTTCTTTCTCAATCTCGTGTAAGCTTAAGGACTCGGCGTTGCGAATAACGGGAACAACTAAGCCTTTTGGAGCAGAAACTGCGATTGAAATGTCCGCAAAGTCAGAGAAAACCAATTCATTTTCTTCAATACGTGCATTTACAGCTGGCCATTCTTGTAAAGCTGTGGTTACAGCCTTCGTAAAGAAGGACATAAAGCCTAGGCCAACGCCATGCTTCTCTTTAAAGGTGTCTTTGTATTTAGCGCGGATGTCCATAATAGGCTGCATATTAACTTCATTAAATGTTGTTAACATAGCCGTCTCATTCTTCACGCTTACTAAACGTTTCGCAATTGTCTTACGTAAGGAAGTCATTTTCTCACGACGCTCATTACGTGCGCCTGCTACTACTGGAGCTGCTGGGCTTGGCGTGCTAGCTGCTGGTTTAGCGGCAGCTTTAGCGACTACCTGTGCCTTTTCAGCATCTTCTTTTGTAATACGACCATCTTTGCCTGTACCTTTAATGGATGCAGGATCAATGTTTTTCTCTCTAAGGATCTTAGCCGCAGCTGGAGATGCAGTCCCAGCAGCATAAGAGTCTGGGTTTTCAGCGTCATCCTTTGCTGCAGTTGCCGCAGCTGTTGGCGCTGCTACTGGAGCATCAGCCTTTTTGTCAGAAGCGGTACCCGCTGGCGCATCACCTTCTTCAATGGTACAAACAAGTGCCCCAATCTCTAAGGTGTCACCTTCTTGGGCAACGATTTTTAAGATACCTGCTTTTTCAGCAGGCAGTTCAAATGTAGCTTTGTCTGATTCCAATTCAGCGATGTTTTCGTCCATTTCAACGTAATCACCATCTTGCTTTAACCATTGTGCTAAGGTAACTTCAGTTATCGACTCGCCTACCGCAGGTACTTTAATTTCTAAGCTCATATTATTTTTCTATTCTTATCTACAACGTTTGAGGCGTTGGATATGTTTTACAATTCAAATACTTTATTAATAATTCCTGCTTGTTGTGCAAGGTGCTGCTTCATATATCCCGTAGCTGGCGAACCACTTTCTGGACGTGCAATAAATTGCAGGTCTAGGCTAGTGCCCCGGAATTTACGGCAGTAATATGGCCATGCGCCCATGTTTTCATTTTCTTCTTGTACCCATACAAACTCCGCACCTGCATATTTCTTTTGCAAGGCTTCAATCTGATCGTATGCGATTGGGAATAGTTGCTCTACACGTACGATAGCGACATCCTTGCGTTTATCAGCTTCTTGTTTCTCCAACAAGTCGTAATATATTTTACCAGAACATAAGGCTACACGCTTTACGGATTTAGCGCTTACATTGACATCGTCAATAATTTCCTGGAAGTTTTGGGCAGTAAAGTCCTTAATCGTGGAAACTGCTTTTGGATGACGCAACAAGCTCTTTGGCGTAGCTACAATAAGTGGCTTCCGGAAATCCCAGTGCAACTGACGACGCAACAAGTGGAAGTAGTTCGCTGGGGTAGTACAGTTGGCAACAATCATATTGTTGTTTGCACATAGCTCTAAATACCGCTCAATACGACAGGAAGAGTGCTCAGGACCCTGACCTTCCATACCATGTGGCAGGAGCATCACTAGCCCGTTGGAGCGTTTCCATTTAGTTTCTCCAGATGAGATATATTGGTCAAATACAATCTGCGCGCCATTGGCGAAATCTCCAAATTGTGCTTCCCAGATTGTCAATGAATTGGGGTTGACCGAAGCATAGCCATACTCAAAGGCTAAGACAGCATACTCGGATAATAAGGAGTTGTAGATGCTAAACTTCTCGCCGCCTTTCAGCTTGGATAATGGGGTATAGGTCTCATCCGAATCCTCAAGGGTAGCTACTGCATGACGGTGAGAGAATGTGCCACGCTGTACATCTTGTCCAGAGATACGTACGCGGTAGTCCTCATTCAGCAAGGTTGCATAAGCCATTAGCTCGCCCATTGCCCAGTCATACTTGTCATTGTCAATCATCTTCAGACGATCTTCAAAAACCTTTGTGATTTTACGGAAGAATTTCTTGTCTTTCGGCAAGGTATTCATCTCTTTGGCTAAGTCTACAAAAAGTTTTTCAGTAACTTTAGTTTCTACTGGAACTGTTAGGTCAGTCGCTTTAGCCGGACGTAAGCCCTTCCAAGCACCTGCAAACATTGGTTTTTCTTCGGCGATTTTTTCTACAGCCTTAGCTTCATCTAAGCGTTCTTGAAGAAGACCTCTAAAGTTCTTCTCTTCAGCCTTTGCAAAGTCTACATCAATTGAGCCTTGTTCAACAAGGTTCTTTACATAAATAGCTAAAGTATTTGGATGCTTTTCGATAAGCTTGTACAAGGAAGGTTGGGTGAACTTAGGCTCATCCGCTTCGTTGTGGCCATATCTTCTATAACCTAAAAGGTCAATAAAGACATCCGTTTTATATTTTTGACGGTATTCTACAGCGAGGTTGATGGCATACACTAATGCTTCAACATCATCCCCGTTAACATGGAAGACTGGAGATAAGGTAACCTTAGCAATGTCTGTACAGTAGGTAGAAGTACGGGCGTCTTTATAGTTGGTCGTAAATCCGACCTGATTATTAATTACAATATGTATGGTACCCCCTGTCTTGTAGCCATCCAGCTTCGACATTTGGATTGTTTCATAAACAATACCTTGGGCCGCAATCGCTGCATCCCCATGAATTAGGATAGGTGCGATTTTCGAAGAGTCGCCATTGTACTTCATGTCGATTTTCGAGCGAACCATACCTTCTGCTACGCCATCTACTGTCTCTAAGTGAGAAGGGTTAGGCGCAAGGCTTAGGTGTACATTTTTGCCGTCCTGGCTACTGATGTCAGAGGAGAAGCCCAAGTGATATTTTACATCCCCACCAAAAGGAATCTCTGGGTCAGTCTCATACATCTTGCCTTCAAATTCAGAGAAGATCGTTTTGTAGGACTTGCCCATAATATTTGAAAGTACGTTTAGGCGACCGCGGTGAGCCATACCCAATACGAATTCTTCAATGCCTAATGCTGAACCCGTTTGGATAACGGAGTCCAATGCTGGAATTAAAGATTCAGCACCTTCCAGAGAGAATCTTTTTTGGCCTAAAAACTTAGTACCTAAGAAGCTTTCGAAAATTACTGCTTCGTTTAATTTTTTTAGTATACGTTTTTTGTTGTCTATGGAGAAAGAAGGCTTGTTTCTTTCCGCTTCCATTCTATCTTGTAGAAATTTTATTTTTTCTGGATTACGGATATAACGGAATTGGGCACCAATAGAACGGCAGTAGGTATCCTCAATAAGCTGACGAATATCTTTTAGCTTAGCGGGACCTAATCCAACCTCAACGCCTGCATTAAAAACGGTCTCTAAATCGGCTTCGGAAAGGCCAAAAGTTTCCAACTCTTTGCCTGGGAAATACTTGCGACGCTCCCGAACAGGATTAGTCTCGGTAAATAAATGACCCCGGTCACGGTAACCGTTGATCATGTTCAACACATTGATTTCTTTGAGGGCTTGCTCGGGTGTTTCAGTTGTCACAGCAACTGCTCCAGTTTGACCGAAATCAAAACCTTCAAAAAACTTTTGCCAACTTACATCTACTGAGCTTGGGTCTTCCTTATAAGCTTGATATAACGAGTCGACATAACCCGAATCAGCGTTGCTCAAATATGTTAATTTGTCCATAGAGGAAATCTTACGTATAAAAAATTTGATCAAAGTTAGCAATTATTACACATTTAACCACTCTTCTTGCTAACAAAAAGACTGCTTAAAGGCATAATTTTTTAGAAAAGGAGCTTATGTGACACAAGTTTGTATAATAACTTATTAAACTGTGCCAAATATTATAGAAGCACTTATTTGGCAAGTGGTTTAGGTCGATAAGCTTTTTTTATTAATTCGGTCCAGCTCAACTTGCTATTGTCTTTTAGGCTGGTGCCAAAATCTGCATAATGCAACCAATATCCATAGTTCGAAGCAGGGGCATAGTCAATAAATAACTGTTCGAAGAGCCTTGCACCTGCCAGGTGATTTATGCACAATTCCTGGAGCAGGTAGCTGGCTAAAATCTCCCGATATTCATAGGGGAGATTTCCTTGACTTTGGACTTGCAGGATAAGCTTTTGGATAACCTCATCCGAAGATCCTTCCTGAAGTAAGTTTTTTATAGCTACAATGGACTCTGAAACCGATTGGCCTTGTGCATAGTCTTTAAAGAATATACTAGGGTATTTTTTAAGCATAAACCTAAAGTAGTCCCGCCATAAGAGACGAAGGATAAGCTTGTCATACTTCTTCTTCTTGCTGCCTTGTTGAGCGGCCTTGATTTTATGGTAATAGTAAGCCGGCGAGATACAGCCATGGGCTATATACGGGGAAATAAGGTTGTAGTCATCTGCCTCGTCGTAATCTACGGCCAAGGTCATGGCTAAGGTTTTTAAGGCCTCCTCTTCTCCGCCTAGCAATAGCTGCTTGCTGTGCTGCTCCATTGCTTGAACCTCTTCTGCTGTAAAGCCTAGGTCTAAGAAGCTAGGGAGTTGGGTTTCTTCAAGATGGGGGTGGGTCAGTATTTGTGTTACGGCCGGCAATACTGGGCGCACAAAACTTTCTTTTTCAACCTTTTTCTTAAACTGACTAAATGCATCTGGGATATCCTTAATTGGGATAGGTAAATCCTCCTTATGGTAAAGGGTATGCCCTATAAAATGCTTTAAATTAATTTGTTGTTTCCAGAGTACAGCTTCTACGGATTCAGATATACTTGTTTCGCGCATAGAAACCTCCCGATGGTGGTACACCTCAGTAATGTCGTATTTTGCACACAGCGTCCCAATATGATCTTCAGGCTTGCCTTGAAAGATCAGGAGGTCAGCTCCTAATTCTTGCAGGCTTTTTTTCAACTGTGCTACCGATTCTAAAAGAAACTTACTGCGTAAAATCCCTGTATTGTAGAAGTCGAAATTGTTTTTGCTAAAGTATCTAGGATCAAAAAAATAAACAGGTATAACGATATCGGCTTTGTCTACGGCTTCAAATAAGATTTCATTATCTTGAATACGTAGATCGTTCCTAAACCATAATAAAATAACTTTTTTCGCCATAGAGAAGATGCTTACCAGAAAGGTCGAATTAACCTTATCCAACAAATTGCGAATATAACCTAAAGTCTCCACTTATTTAGACTGGTTTTAAGGAATGAGCCACTTTTTACAAAGGGGAGACAATGAGCCTGAAATATAGCATTAGTAGGTTGCATGGAAAATGCTATTTTTGTTGTTCATAGATTATCATAGCACAATGGGATACAAAAGTTTGACAGCATGTGTTGCTGATTTGGAAAGTCATGGTCATTTGATTCGGATTCGCGAAGAGGTAGATCCACATCTGGAGATGGCTGCGATACATATGCGTGTTTTCGATGCTGAAGGTCCTGCTTTGTTCTTTGAGAATATAAAGGGAAGTAAGTTTCCAGCAGTCTCCAACTTGTTTGGGACTTTGGAACGCTCCAAGTTTATGTTTCGGGATACCTTGGATCATGTAAAGAAATTGGTGGATGTAAAGATGGACCCCAGCATGGTTTTAAAAAAACCTTTTGATTATGTGGGTTCTTCTATGGTAGCCTTAGGCGCTTTGCCTTGGCGTAAGAAAGCTGGAGCACCTATATTATACGGGCGTACAAAGATCTCTGAATTGCCACAGATCGTAAACTGGCCAATGGATGGGGGACCTTTTGTGACCATGCCGCAGGTGTACACTGAGGATATGACTAAGCCTGGGATTATGCAAGCCAATCTAGGCATGTATAGGATACAGATGGCCGGCAATGAGTACTTGCAAGATCAGGAGCTGGGCTTGCATTATCAATTGCATAGGGGGATAGGAGTGCATCAAACCAAAGCGAATGCCTTAGGGCGTCCCTTAAAGGTAAGTATCTTTGTGGGCGGTCCGCCTTCACATCCGCTGTCAGCAGTGATGCCCTTGCCGGAAGGTCTCTCCGAGATGATCTTTGCAGGTGCTTTAGGGAATCGTAGGTTTCGTTATTTCTATGATGATGAAGGCTTTTGTATCTCTGCCGACGCAGACTTTGTTATTACGGGTACCGTGTATCCGCAGGAAAACAAGCCTGAGGGTCCCTTTGGAGATCATATAGGCTATTATAGCTTAACGCATCCCTTCCCATTGATGCGGGTGCATAATGTGTATCACCGTAAAAACCCGATCTGGTCCTTTACCGTGGTGGGGAGACCTCCTCAGGAGGATACCAGCTTTGGGGCTTTAATTCATGAGATTACTGGGAGCGCAATTCCGCAACAGATAAATGGCTTACATGCTGTGCATGCAGTGGATGCCGCTGGGGTGCATCCCTTATTATTTGCCATTGGTAGCGAGCGCTACACCCCTTATCAAAAGGTGGAGCGTCCCCAAGAGCTCTTGACCATTGCAAACCAGATTTTGGGGACCAATCAGCTGAGCTTGGCTAAGTATCTTTTTATTAGCGCTCATGCAGACAACCCTGCTTTGGATATACATGATGTAGCTGGCTTTTTTGGCCATATACTCGAGCGTATAGACTTTACACGAGATGTTCACTTTTTGACAAATACCACGATAGATACCTTGGATTATACGGGGGATGGCTTAAATGCAGGCTCAAAGGTAACCTTTGCTGCGGTAGGGGAGAAGCAGCGAGAGCTGCTTACTGAGTTGCCTGTTGGCTTAAATTTACCGAGGCCATTTAATAATGCCAAGATGGTGATGCCAGGGGTGATTGCCTTGGATGGAAAGGCCTTTGCTAGCTATGCGGAAGAGGTTGCGGCTTTGGAGGTATGGACTCAGCAGGCTAAGGAATTAAATTGGCAAGGCATACAGCTAATTGTTATTGCAGATGATGCGGGCTTTGTTGCAGAAAATCTAAACAATTTTGTCTGGGTAACCTTTACCCGTAGTAATCCCGCATCCGATATTTATGGGGTTGATAGCTTTACTTCCTTTAAGCACTGGGGCTGTCACGGACCTTTAATTATAGATGCTCGAAATAAACCACATCATGCTCCGGCACTAATTAAGGATGAGCAGGTGGAGCGTCGAATCGATCGCTTGGCGGTCAAGGGAGCTTCTTTGCATGGCATTATTTAAGCGATTAGCTCAAGGCATATAATTGGGCTGCGGCATGCTGCTAGGCCTAGGCGATATTTAAGTAAAAAAGGCTGACCCTATTCGGGGTCAGCCTTTTCTGTTTATTTCTTAAGGTGTAGGTCAAAGTATTTAGCAATTTTTTCATACATATGCACGCGGTCCTTGCCTGATACATTATGTTCATGTGTGGGGTAGAGGAAGTAGTCTACCTGCTTGCCGGCTTTGATACAGGCCTCTATAAAGTCCATGCTATGCTGCTGAACCACAACTGGATCCTGCGCGCCATGGATAATCAAGAGGTTGCCTTTAAGCTGATCTGCCTTGTTGATTAAGGAGGTTAATTTATAGCCTTCTGGATTTTCCTGAGGGCTGTCCATATAACGTTCTCCGTACATGATTTCATAGTATTTCCAGTCCATTACAGGTCCCCCGGCTACAGCGGCTTGGAAGATGTCTGGATGCTGTGTCATAAAGGAGCTTGTCATAAAGCCCCCAAAGCTCCAGCCGAAGATGCCCATACGTTGACTATCCACAAAGGATTTTTCTTTTAGGTAGTTTATGCCTTGCAGCTGGTCTGCCATTTCAGCCTGTCCAAGTTGGCGATGCGTTACGCGGGTGAAGTCTCGACCACGCGCATCCGAACCTCTATTGTCCATGGTAAACACAATATAACCTTGTTGCGCCATATACAGGTCGAAATAGCCTGCTCCATATAACCATCTATTTTGTACCAATTGCGCATGTGAACCTCCATAAAGATAGACCATAACGGGGTATTTTTTAGTGGGATCAAAGTCATTTGGATAAATTATTCTACCATTAAGAGCTGTCTTGCCATCAGGAGATGTTAAGGATACGGCCTCAATCTTTGGGAGATTTATTTTGCCTGTAAATGGGTTTTCAGCTGCTAGGATTGTTTGCTTCGACTTGCCGCCAAGCTGATAAACCTCTACTTGATTCGGGGTTTCACTATTGGAATATTGATCCAAGATATACTTGCCGGTACTGCTTAATGCTGCACTATGAAAGCCCGCGGCTGTAGTAAGCTGACTGGTCTTCCCTGTAGCGATCTGCACCTCGAATAATTGACGGTCTAAGCCATTATTGGTAATGCCTATATAGGTCAAGCGATCGCCCTTGCTATTAAAGCTGAGGGTTTTGTCGACGATAACATCTTGATGACCTAGCTTTTGTAAGAGCTTGCCTTCGGTGTTATAGCGGTAGAGTTGGTTGTAGCCATCCCGGTCTGTCTGATATAAGAATTCATTTGGGCTGTTTGGCAAGAAGCTTAAGGCATGCTGTGGCTCTACCCAGCTACTGGACTGCTCTTCAAACAAGGTCTTTACCAGCGCGCCGGTCTCTGCATTGTATTGGTTTAGCTGGAGGTGATTTTGTTCTCTATTTAACAAGCCTACATAGATATATTTACCAGAAGGATCCCATGTGCATAGGGTTAGGAATTGTTCTTTTGGTTCTCCCGTTTGTAGGCTTACCTTTTGGTTGTTACTTAAGTTGTGTACAACTAAGGTTACTTCCTCACTCTTCATGCCTGCCATCGGGTATCGGATTTCTTTCACAGTGGCTACCCGTTCTGTCCATTGGATCAAGGGGTAGGTACTTACCATGGATTCGTCCTTGCGGTAGTATAGCAGCTTGTCATTATTAGGGCTCCACCACATGCCTTTCTTAATCCCGAACTCTTGTCTATGGGTATTGTCACTCCCGTTGATAATCGCAGGGTTGCTGTCTTGGGTTATGGCTGTTTTTGTGCCAGCCTTGTCAACAACAAAGATGTTGTTGGCTACAAGGTAAGCGGTCTTGCTATAGTCACTGCTGTACTCCAGATTTGTGGCCTCTTTAGGGCTTTCCGCAAGGATGCGGATGTTTTTGTCTTTTAGCGAGTAGCTTAAGCGGAGGTTGCTATTGGCGGTCTGGGTGCTAAATACAATGCTGTTTTCATGCTGCCATTGGTAGTCAAAAGGGAAAGCGCTAAGCTTAATTTCAGCTTTAACAACCCGCTGTATTGCCTCGGAAATCTCCGTGACATTGCAGATTTCTTTCGCTGCCCAATTGGATTTAGCATCCCGAATTATAAGCTTCTGAAAGCTGTTGTCCAGATGGGTAAAGGCATCTTGATTGGGCACCCATTGCTGTGCGGCAATTGATTGGGGCGCATATTGGCGGGGTCCAAAAACTGTTTCGTTAAGATTGAAATTTCGCTGCCCATAGGCTAGCGAAGATCCTAATAGAAACAGTACGAGTAACTTCTTCATTTTTCCTGATTTTAATTCGGCTAAAATAGAAAAATGTACGCTATTACTGGGCCTTGCCACAATTCTTTTAGTATAAAGTTACAAAGCTATAGGTTAAGGTATGCCAAGGGGAGATGCTAGGCTTGACTAAGCTGTTTGAGAAATTAATTGGTCTGGGGCGTTGGTATTATTATGGGCTATAGGCTTTGCTACATGTACAATAGCTGCGGAATATGCTGCGGAACTTTTATTTTTTCTCTATGTTTGTTTATGGGAAAGATTACACAAGAGGTGGCTTTAAGGGAAATGCGTTTTTTTGCGCCAATTGGTTATTATGAAGAAGAGCAATTGTTGGGCAATGAGTTCTATGTGGATTTAATCGTTACTTTTCCTTTTCAAAGCGCCAATAGTGAGGATTTGAATAATACAGTAAACTATGAAGAGCTGTTTCAAATTCTCCAAGCGGTGATGCGTCCAAAGCGAAAGCTATTGGAGTCAGCGGCCGAAGAGGTGTTAAATGCGCTGCGTCTAAAGTATCCCTTGCTGAGTAAGATCTACATTTCTATTCGCAAAACAACCCCGCCTTTTGGTTGGGATTCCTTGTCCTCCGCGGTCAGCTTGACCTATGAAATTTAATAGAAACTGACTAAAAGTCATACTTTTTTATTTTAATCAGCCATTATGGCGCTTGTTTTTATGCTTTTTTACTTCGGTATACCCTTTGATTATCCTGAGGTATAAGACATAAAAAAAACAGGAGGATAATAATATGGCATTAGTTAAATTTCCAAGTAGGGCATTAGATTCCAATAGGATAAGCCCTTACGTGAATAGTATTTTTGATAGTTTATTTGATGACTCATCACTAGCAACTGGATTTACAAAGTCTGTTCCGGCCATTAATATTTCGGAAGATGAGGATGCATTCACAATTGAATTGGCTGCTCCAGGCTTGCAGAAGTCCGATTTTATAATTCAGCTAGACAAGGGTGAAATCACAGTCTCGGTAGAGCAGAAAGAAGAAGCAGCAACAGCTGGAAAGCAGTATAGTAAAAGAGAATTTAGTTATTCCGCATTTTCGCGTTCTTTTACATTGCCCGAGACCATTGATTACAACAATATTGATGCGGCTTATACCGATGGGATATTGTATGTTACCATAGGCAAGAAAGAAGAGTCTAAATTTGCTAAAAGAGTTTTAGAAGTAAAATAATTTATTGTTGAGCTTTTAAGGTTAGTGCAGCCCCTACAATTTGTAGGGGCTGTATTTTTTTGTTTTATAAATTGAATTCTATACGTAAATTTGCCTTGTTATTGTTTGTTTTAACTATGCTTTATGAAGAAATTTTCGCTCCTACTTATATTTTTATGTATTGCTTTAACCAAGGTTAATGCGCAAGCGGCAAGGTTTCAGGTGGCTATCTATCAGGATGGCAAGCTGCTCCCGAAGGATGCTAATAATACGGTGCGTCTTCAGAAGGCAGCATTTCAAATTCAAATAGAACATAGAATAGATGAGGGGGTGCTGGTGGGTGCAACATTTGATGCAGATCTATTTAGGTCGGCTATTGGAGAGGCAGATCTAGAGGTGTCCTGGTATGAAAACACAGGCATGGCAGAAGGGCTATTTAATACAGATAAAGCGATTATCCAATCCGATGAAGCGCCTAGTTATTGGTTTTATTCCTCCAAATCCGAGCATAGATTTGACAAGCAGCCCAAGGTAGTTAATGGACGTTATATTGGGCAGCGTACCATTGCTAATTTTGCTTTTTTAGACCCCTATGGCTTAGTGCCTATAGCGCAGATTCAGAAGGACCTTTACTTGGTTTTTTATGAAGCGGATTATGATTTGGAGTCGGAGACTTCGCAGGTGCTGACACCTCTGGGGGTACATTTATCCTGGATTCAATAGTTAAAGTGCTCTTTCCATTGCATAGAGGTCAATCCCTGCTGCCCAATAATCTTTTTGGGTGTCAACGGTCTTAAAGCCATGCTTCTCATAGAAAGGGTAGGTAAGTTGGGAGGTGCGGGATATAACCTTTACAACCTTGGGGTAGTTGGCTAGTACGGCCAGTCTATGCTTAACCAGTAGGCTGCCAATGCCTTGACCTTGAAAGTCTGGGTGTATAATGTCCCAGCTCATGGTCGCATGCTGTCCTTGGTTTTCGAAATTAATGCCTGCGGCAGCAACCATTATTCCTTCCACATATATTACATAGTACAATTCTACAAACTTAGCTAAGTACTCATCCAGTTCATGCCACTCATGCGCTGCAAAATAAGTAGGCGTGTTTAAGGAAATAAGATTCAGAACTTCCGCTTTATCCGCTGGCGAGTAATTGGAGATAATCATAATATGAGTGTATTTATGGTACTAATTTATAAACAAAATATATTATTTAAATCTTTTCGCCGTATATTTGCTATAGTATGAATCATCAAGCTATTTTGTATTTCTTATTGGACGGCGATCCCCTTATCGCTTAGCTACCGTAACTGTCTATATACGGTTTTATGGAGCCTGCTATCTTTAGCATACAGGCCTGTTTTGCGGATGCATTTATAAACACATTTTTTTATTTTTTATATTACTGTAATGAAAAATTCTTGGAAGAAGAAATTTCTCTTTATATGGGTTGGGCAGTTTATTTCCTTAATAAGCAGTTCTGCCGTTAATTTTGCTATAATTATTTGGTTGAGTATTACCCATGGTTCAGCTGAGGTCTTGGCTTATGGTGCAATTGCAGGCATGTTGCCTGCCGCCCTGCTAGGCCCTTTTGCAGGGGTCTTTATTGATCGCTGGGATCGCAAGAAGACCATGATGTATGCTGATGGCTTTATTGCTTTATGTACGCTGGTGATGTCTGTTAGTTTTTATATGGGCTATGAAAGCTTATTGCTAATCTACCTGATGCTTGGCTTGCGCTCAGTAGGCTCGGCCTTCCATATGCCTGCCATGCAGGCGGCTGTCCCTATGATTGCTCCGGAAAGCGAATTGCTGCGGATCGCTGGGATTAACCAGATTATTCAATCCATTTCAGCTATTGCTGGACCTGCCTTAGGAGCATTGGCTATATCCTTAATG
>JASLCA010000324.1 GCA_030146225.1 Sphingobacterium sp.
GACGGCTACCTTAATAGTTGTCTCAGGAAAATTCTTCTTTAAGTAGTTCGCTAATCCCTGTGTAGCCTTGCCTAAGGTATATTTATTAATACGATTGGATCCTACGCCCATAATGCCACGTAATCCACCAGTTCCAAATGCTAATTCTTTATAAAAGGAATCTATAAGCTCTGTTTCTTCATTGTTGTCCACAAGATGTTGAACTTGTGCAATTGTATGTGCGTCATATTCTGCGCTGAGCCACTGTTGTATACGTGCTTGTGTGGCCTGATCGATATTACTCATATTATTCTGTCAATTAACTCGTCTAAACTTAGCTAAATTTGATTTTATATCCAATAAATATTGTTGGTAAACTCCAGTCGGATAGCCCTTGTTCAAGCCTTTAAATAGCTATTCCGGTCTTAAGGTATGCTGTAGTAATTGGGTTAAGCTCAGGCATCACACCAACCATAGGCGCGATCTAATACGGTCACATACCAAGCATCTTTATAGCGCTTTATATGGAAGATCAGGTTGTCATTCTTCGTGAGGATGACCCGATAGCTATCCTTTTCTATCATTTTAATCTGCTCGGTCTCAGCCTTCGGAATGCTTTCGTAATCCTTTTTAAAGTCCAATATTAAAGCCAGTTGGTCTGGAGTAGCCGTGCTGTCGCAAAAGAAGCCCTTTTTAGTCCAGCGGTCTTTGGAGCAGTCAAATTCTGGGAGGCTTTCAAAGCGCAGGCTGTAATCGTGATTGACTTTGTTGTAGGGGAAGTGTTCAGGAACGGGATTCTTAAAATCCAAGCCTTGAACCTTATGGTATACATCGCCTACCCCTGGGGTGTAAATAATGTAAAGCCCTAAATCGGGATGTATATAAGCATTTAATTTAGCCGTATCTTGATCGTTATAGGCCGCCACAAATCCCAATATAACATCCTGCATGCTCGGGCTGTCCAGCGGACTGTCTACTACTGTAGCCAAGGTATCCTTGGTCTCTTCCTGTTGTTTTTTTGTTTCCCTACAGGATACCGATAGGACAAGCACTAGGCTAAAAAACATTACTATTTTCTTCATTTTTTATTGCTTTTTCGTATAGTTTCTTCAATACTGTCCCACATTGCTGGGGGGATGGCTTCTAACCCATTAAATTCGCCCGCACCTTGCAGCCATTCTCCGCCATCAATGGTAATAATTTCCCCATTGATAAAGCCTGCGTAATCCGAGATTAGAAAAGCGGCTAGGTTGGCTAGCTCTTGATGCTCGCCCACCCGCTTTAGGGGGACCCTGTTTTTGAAGTCAAATTTCTCCATTAATTCGCCTGGAAGTAATCTTTCCCAAGCCCCTTGCGTGGGGAAAGGACCTGGGGCAATTGCATTATGACGAATGCCATATTTGCCCCATTCTACAGCTAAGGATTTTGTCAGGGTGGAAACCCCCGCTTTGGCAACTGCGGAGGGCACAACATAGCCCGATCCCGTAAAGGCATAGGTCGTTACGATGTTTAATACAGAAGCAGTTTGTTTCTTTTCAATCCAGTTTTTACCAAAGGCTAGCGTACAATTTACAGTGCCCTTTAATACAATATCTATAATACTGGAGAATGCATTTTCTGAAAGTCTTTCTGTAGGTGATATAAAATTTCCTGCGGCATTGTTGACCAATATATCTATGCGTCCAAATCGCTTTTCGGCAGCTTGCAGCATGGCTTCAATATCCTCGGGCTTACGTACATCACAAGCAACTGCTAGCACAGGCATTCCCGTTGTAGCACTGATTTCATCCGCGGTCTTTTGCAAGACATCAAGCCTACGGCTGCTGATGACGAGGTTGGCTCCTAATGATGAAAAGTATGTGGACATGGCTTTGCCAAGTCCAGTTCCGCCTCCAGTAACGACCACCGTCTTTCCTTGGAGGGCATCGGGGTTTAATGCGCCTTTAACCATAATTATGCTTTCTTTTTAGTCAAATTTTCAATTATTGTTTTAAGTATTGCTCGGGTACTTGGCTGCCACCATTGTTCAAGCACTTGATGGATGGCCGTCTCCTTGTCTAGCTGTAGCTTTTGCAATAGGTTTTGGCGTAGGTTTAGTTTGCTCGCACTCCATGCTTTCTTATCAAATTGCATAACGCTCTTTGCTCTGCGGGTTGCGGCTGTATTCACACGGTCTGCGGGCACTAGCTCATCGACCAATTTGCTACTCAATGCCTCTTGCGTGTTCATTAAGCGTCCAACTAATAAGCTCCTATAGGCCTCGGCTTGACCGAGCCAAAAGCTGTAGAGTTCAAATATACTGGAAGGCACGGTGATGCCTACTGGGATCTCATTTAGACCGATAATAAAGTCCCCTTCCGCCATAATGCGATAATCACAACAAATGGCAAGCACGCAACCGCCAGCAGGGCTATGCCCCGTAATCGATGCAATACTAGGCTTGGGGAATGCAGCTAATTCATAGATAAGATCCATAAAGGCCGTCCAGAACTTATGCATCTGTTCCCGATCGTAGGCATAAAGGCTGATAAGATCTAGTCCTGAGGAGAAAAAGCCTTCTTTTCCATGTAGAATTAGGGCTTCAATAGCCGGATTATCCTTAGCCAGACGGATTTCTTGATGTAGTTCTTGCACCATCTCTAGATGTAATGCATTGGACTTTCCACGATCTAAACCAATAAATATAATGTGTTCATTGGTCTGCGTTTTTATGAACTCTCCCATAAGCTGTACTCGTATGTTGTTTATGGAAATATACGAAATAAAAGAGAGTTTGTTGTGCGCTTTTTTAGCAGGGTTTATCTAATAATTTGTTTTTGAGTTATTTGTGGTTGTTTGGGTGTGTGCATTTCCTATCGCTTTATCACAATGCTGAGGCTAGACTAATACCTGTTGTAAGCAAACTATCAGGATGCTAAATAAAGATTCTGGATCTAAATAAGATGGATAATTGCTATGCTGCCCATAATTCAAAAACCACTAAAAGTGCTAACATTAAACTATGTTTAAATGACAAATTCTTGCTTAAAAACGTATATTTTTTTCCTTCAAATTATCATTCATAATTAATAGACTACAAGTTAGGTAGATTATTAAATTATTATATATTTGCTAAAGTAAAGACAGTTATTTTAAACTTTATTCAATATCAATAGCCCTTTATGTTCATAAGTTTAATTTAATAACTTCTTGTTACAAAGTGTACGAGATAAAGCACCTTTACTTGAAGTAAATAGGTTTTCGCTAAAAATAATCTGTGGCGTATTAAATAATTATTAAGTTTAGCGAGTAGAAAATTAATGAAAGATAGGAAAACACAAGATTTTCGCCTTCTTTTAGAGCGGATTGCAAAAGGCGAAGAAAGAGCCTTTTCGGATCTTTATGATTTGTTCGCGGCTGATTTAAATAGGCATATTTTATCCAAAGTATCGGATATTGTTATTGCTGAAGATATCCTCCATGATCTTTTTCTTTCCTTATGGAAGAATAGGCATAATATGCTTAATGTAATATCCTTGCCAGCTTATCTATACTCCTCTTGCCGCTATTTAATACTTGCACATTATAAGAAATCCCTGCAGCATCATTCACTTATTGATATCGATGAGCTGGATGTTCTAGATGAAAATATTTCCATAGAGGAGCGCATGCATTACCGCTATGTGATTGATATCGTTAACAACGAGATAGAAAATCTTCCCGAAAAGTGTCGCGAGGTTTTTAAGCTTAGCCGGGATGAATTTCTTAGTAACAAGGAGATTGCTACCCGTTTGGATATTTCTGAATCAACTGTTGAGAAGCATATTAACAAGGCTATTAGGCGTTTACGTGGTGCGACAAAGTATTTTTTGATATTTTTTTAAAAATATTTCAATTCTAAGTAGAGGTTCCTTCCTCTTTTATACACTTCTATAATAGTAGACCTATTTTACGAGCAACTTTTTATGAATGATGTAAGGCCATTTTATCGAAAATTGATTGGATTCCTGAATTTAAAGAATCAGGATAAACAAGATGTTATCGATTGGTACGATAGTTTGCCCAATCAATCCTCCTTAACGGATAACGATATGTTAGCGATTGAGCAGCGTGCGAAATTACGCGTGATGGCCAGTATACAGCGCGCGCCTCGTGTAGTTAGGCTAAAGCCTTGGTTGCGGTTAACCGTGGCCGCAGCAGCATTATTGCTTGTTGGCTTTTTTACGATGCGTTACTTTAATCAGCCTGATATTGCATCTTCTCAAATGCTGGCTAGCATTAGTCCTGCAAAAGATCGGGCTATTATCGTGTTGGACAATGGGCAAGAAATAGATCTTGATCTGCTGGCTAGTAATCAACCGATTCAGGTTGGTCAATCAATTATTACCAAAAACGCACAAGGTCAGATTAGCTATCAGGATGCGAGTACAGGCAAGGAACAGGTACAAATCAACAGTTTACGTGTGCCTAAGGCAGCTACCTATCAGTTAACCTTAACAGATGGTACCCGTGTTATGCTGAATTCAGATTCAAAATTAACCTATCCATCCAACTTCGGTGCTGGAGATCGTGTGGTACAATTAACTGGGGAGGCTTATTTTGAGGTTGCGAAAACTGCCCATAAAAGTAAGTTTATCGTAGAGTCAGCCAATCAGCGGGTTCAGGTCTTGGGTACAAAGTTTAATGTTAAGAGTTATTCTCAAGGAGAGGGGACCCAGACGACATTGGCGGAAGGATCTGTTTTGGTAAGTGCAAAAGCCGGATTGGCGAAGCCTGTTTTATTAAAGCCAAGCCAACAAACTGTACTGGTTGATAACAATCTATTCGTAAAGCGCGTCAACCTTGCGGATGTACTCGGCTGGATGAATGGCCAGTTTTGCTTTAACGGCTCAAATACTGTTGAGGTTTTGGCAGAGATTGCGCGCTGGTATGATATAGACATAAAGTATGAAGGCAAGGCCAACACTGTACAGTATGAAGGCAAGATTCCTCGGAATCTTTCATTGGATAGATTGATTGAACTTCTGAATTACGCAGAGCTGAAAACAAAGGCTTTTATAGATGATAACAAACGAATTAACTTACTAATCAAATAACCTAAATTAATCTATATGAAACAGAACTACTGCTAAATGAGCCCTTTTGGGCAATACAAAAATCGGATCCTGTTGGCGCAGGACCCGACTACTAGTAAATGGTTGTAAATCAACAAAGGAAATTATTTTTAAATCATTACAAACCAACACCGAACTTAATGAAATTATTTTTAAATCCATTCTTGCAGAAGAGGAAATCTATCCTTTTTCTTCAAGACTCTACTTGTGTGCAGCAAACTGAGCTTTTGAAGGAGGTTGATAAAAAAATTAATTCTGCTAGACCACTCCCTCGAACTTTCATGAAATTAAATCTAGTGGTCCTTTTATTAGGCCTGGGGTTTTCTCAGGTCAATGCGAGTTCTTATGCACAACAGATTACTTTAAAGCGTGAAAAATCTAATCTAGAAACGATTCTTAAGGATTTAGAAAAACAAAGTGGCTACACCTTCTTTTATAAGAAATCTGACGTTTCTGCTGTTAAATCGCTAGATATAGATCTTAAGGACATCTCCTTGGATCGTGCATTGAATAAAGTTCTTCGTAGTAACAATTTTTCTTATGATTATTTTGATAAAACAATTGTTATAAAAAAAAATCAAGGGTTAGCGAAGCAAATTGCCCATAGACCTGTTTTACTTACAGAAAGCGTAGTTACAAAGGAAATTCAACAGAATTATATCCGCGGAAAAGTTGTGGATGATGCTGGTAAACCATTAGCTGGCGTAACGGTGTCTTTGAATGGTAGTCCGAAGTATGCTGTAGCAACCAACGATAAAGGGGAGTATACGCTGCCGATTAGTGCGAGCAATCAAGAGATCGTTTTTAGTTTGATCGGCTTTAAGACTTACACTCAAAAGGCTATTCCAAGTAATGATATTCAAATCATTAAACTGCACGCGGTGCAGGGCGAACTGGAAGAGGTAATTGTAACGGGGACGGGTATTAATCGTTCAAAAGATAGTTTTACTGGAACCACGGCTACCTTTACTGGTGAGGAGTTAAAGTCTATTAGTAATAATAATATTATACAAAGTTTACGATCCTTAGATCCTTCGTTTTTGCAAATTGAAAATAACCTTTCAGGGTCTAATCCCAATGTAATGCCAGTCATAGAGGTACGTGGTAAAAGTAGTATTCCTAGCTCTACGTTGCGGGATGAATTTGGCTCTGATCCAAATCAGCCTCTTTTTGTTTTAGATGGTTTTCCAACAAGTATTCAGACTATTATGGATTTGGATATGAATCGAGTTGCTTCAGTTACGATTCTAAAAGATGCTGCATCTACGGCTCTATATGGTTCACAGGCATCTAACGGGGTGGTTGTTATCGAAACCGTTAAGCCAAAACCGGGCGAACTGCGCTTTTCTTACACACAAGATTTTAGATTTGAGTTACCAGATCTAACGGCTTACAATATGATGAATGCTTCTGAAAAATTGGAATTTGAACGTTTAGCAGGTCGTTACATCACTCAGCCAGGAAATACACAACAGGAGATTTATTTAAAAGAATTATATAATGACCACCTTGCAAAGGTTCAAAAGGGGGTTGATTCTTATTGGCTCAACGAGCCTGTTCAGTATGGTTATTCTACTAATAACTCCATTAATGCTTCTGGCGGAGATAAAGCTTTTACCTATAATGTGGGTGTAAACTATAGGCTTGGGGAAGGTGCAATGAAAGGCTCTACGAGAGATAGTTATAGTGGAAGCATCAATTTGACCTATAGAAAAAACAAGATTAATTTTAATAATATTACATATATCCGTGGAAACAAAACGAATGAGTCTCATTATGGTTCATTTTCCACATACGTTAATACGAATCCTTACTTTGAGAAATCATTCGATAATCCATATTTAGAGGTTTCTCGTCAAACAAATGGAGTTGTGCTTTATGTGAAAAATCCATTATATGATGCTATGTTACCACAGTACAACAGATCCAAAAATCTTGAGGTACAAAATAACTTTAACGCCAACTACGATATTAATCAGATGTTAAGGCTTAATGCGGGTTTACAACTATTAAAGGGAGTTACGGAAGGTCAAGTTTATAAGTCTCCTGAGATGCACGCTTTTATGGATGTGCCTTTGTTAAGAAAAGGGACTTACTTAGATAGGCGAAACAACAACTTCTCCTACCAAGGAAATTTAATGCTTACTTTCTATAAAACCTTTGCGGAGAAACATAATGTTACTGCCAACTGGAGAAATACAATTTCTGAAAACAGGAATGACGCGTATGGTACAAGTGCAGAGGGCTTTCCAGAAGGTAGCTTGGGTAATCCACGCTTTGCATATAGTTATGAGTTGAATGGAGCACCAAATGCCTCTAGTAATATCTATCGTTCAGTTAATACAACCCTAAGTACAAATTATGCTTATGATAATAGATATTTATTTGACTTTGTATATCGCTTGGATGGATCGACCGCTTATGGTAGTAATAAACAGTTTTCGCCCTATTACGCCTTTGGTTTAGGTTGGAATTTACATAGAGAACAATTTGTGAAATCTCAATCATGGATCAATTCTTTGCGCTTGACTGGGAATATTGGTATTACCGGTAATCAAAATTTTGCTAATATAAGTTCCATTTCAGTTTATAATTACAATAGTAATACCAATTTTAATCATTTTGGTCAAGGAGTCGGCTTAAGTATGCTTGGAAACCCTGATTTGGAACCTCAAAAAACTAAGCAAATCAGTACATCTTTAGACTTTAGTTTATTTAATAATAGATTTTCGGGTTATATCAATGCCTATAATAAGGAAACAAATCCTTTAATTGTTCCTGTAGATTTACCTTCTTCAACAGGTG